>CAWUMN010000030.1:0-12522 GCA_963923595.1 uncultured bacterium | reverse complement strand
GGGGTCTTGGGGAAGTTGCCGTGTCCTGGAGGCGAAGGGATCGACCATTCGAGGGTGTTCGAGTGCCAGGGATTTTCGGGAGCTTTTTTGCCGTTGCGGAGGCTGATAATCACATTCCAGATAAAGAGGAAGGTCGAGAAGCCGAGGCCGATCGCGCCGATGGTGCAGAGCACATTCAGCGGTTGGAGTTGGCGGAGGTGGTCGTAGACGGTCGGGTCGGCGATGCGGCGCATCATTCCGCCGAGGCCGAGGTTGTGCATTGGGAAGAAGGTCAAGTTGAAGAAAATCAAGGTGGCGAAGAAGTGCACCTTGCCGAGGGTTTCATTCAGCATCTTGCCGAACATTTTCGGGAACCAGAAATAGAGGGCTCCATAGATCGAGAAGATACTTCCGCCGAAGAGCACATAGTGGAAGTGCGCCACGATAAAGTAGGTGTGGTGGACGAAAAGATCGACCGGTGTGGAGGCCATGAAAATGCCGCTGAGGCCGCCGATAACGAACATTGAGACAAAGGCAAGGGCGAAGCACATCGGAGTCGTGAACTCGATCGAACCGCGCCAGACGGTGCCCATCCAGTTGAAGGTTTTGATGGCCGAGGGAACGGCAATGATCATGGTCGAGACCGAGAAGGCCGCGCTGAGCGTGAGGCTCATGCCGCTGACGAACATGTGGTGGCCCCACACGATGAAACCGAGGAATCCGATTGCGACCATGGCGTAGACCATCGCCTTGTAGCCGAAGATCGGCTTGCGCGAGAAGGTGGCGAGGATTTCCGAAGCGAGACCCATCGCGGGGAGTATCATGATGTAAACTTCGGGGTGGCCGAAGAACCAGAAGAGGTGCTGCCAGAGGAGAGGTTGTCCACCGCCGGCGGGCGAGAAGAAGCTCGTGCCGAAATTAAGGTCGGTGAAAAGCATGGCGGCGGCGGCCGAGAGGACCGGCACGGCGAGAACAAGCAGGATCGCGGTGATGAACAGCGACCAAACCGGAAGAGGCATGCGGAACATCGTCATGCCCGGAGCGCGCATGTTCACGACGGTTGTGATGTAGTTCGTCGCACCGGCGATCGAGGAGAGGCCGTTTATGAAAATCGCGAGACCCCAGAGGCTCTGTCCGAGCTTGGTGCCGTTATAGGCCGCCACGGAGCTGAGCGGCGCGTAGGCCGTCCAACCGGTGCCGGGAGCGCCGCCGGGGACCATGAACGCGGCGATGAGGATCGCGCCGGAGAGGGCGTAGAGCCAGTAGCTGACTTCATTCAAAAGTGGGAACGCCATGTCGCCAGCGCCGATTTGGAGCGGGATAAGGTAGTTTCCGAAAGTGCCGATGAGAAGGGGCATGACGACGAAAAACACCATGACCGTGGCGTGCATGGTCACGAGCATGTTGTAGCCGCCGGGGATGATCGAGCCGTCCACCGCGACCGTGGCGGGGAGGAGGTTGCCGATCAAGGGAACCTGTGCGCCGGGGAATCCAAGCTGCCAGCGAACGCCAAGGGCAAGGGCGCCGCCGATGAAGAGGAATGCCAGTGCGGTCCAGAGATATTGCAGGGCGATCATCTTGTGGTCGTAGGTCCAGAGGTATTTTTGGACGAACCCGACCTCGTGATGGTCATGGTGTTGGTGGCTTGTGTCGGCGGGTGCTTCTGCGGTGATGGCGCTCATGGGTGAGTGGTTGGTGTGAAAATTCGGACTAGGTCTATATACTAACGCTCGGGATCGGACATTATTTTTTTCGCGCATTTTTCGAGATGGTGGTAATCCGCCACGAGACGCTGGTTTTTCCGACAAAACTTTTTCATGAACGCCATCCGCAAAAATCCGACTGATTTTTCCAAATGGGAAACCATCTTTGTGAAGGCGTTGGTGATCCTTTTGGTGAGCCTTTGGATTTACTCGCCGGTTTTCCACGGGGATTGGCTGTGGGATGACGACTATCTCATCACGGCAAATCCCGTGGTGCAGTCGCCGGACGGGGTGGCGAGCTTTTGGGTGGCGCCGACAACGGCTGACTACCTGCCGATGACGATGAGTCTGCTTTGGCTGATGTGGAAATGGTTCGGGATGGATTCCACCGGCTATCACATAGTGGCGGTCCTTCTGCATGCATTGGGTTCCTGTCTCGTGTGGGCTTTGCTGCGGATAGTGGGGCTGCGTGGCGCTTGGATCGCAGGGTTGATTTTTGCGGTTCATCCGATTTGTGTGGAGTCTGTTGCGTGGGTTTCTGAGCTGAAAAACACCTTCTCGTTGCCGTTTTTTTTGGCGGCGGGGTGCTTTTTTGTGAAGTTCGAGGACACGGGGCGCCGTGTTTTTTACTGGGCGGCGCTGGGATTTTTTCTGGCCGCGATGCTGGCGAAAAGCTCGGTCGTGATGTTCCCCGTGGTGATGTTGCTTTACATCTGGTGGCGGCGCGACCGGATTGCTTGGGGCGACTTGTGGAACGCCGCGCCGTTTTTTCTGGTATCGCTGTTGCTCGGCTTGGTGACGCTCCATTTCCAACACAGTCGCGCGATTGGCCATGAACCGATTCCGATCGGCGGGATCGACTCGCGCTTCGCCATCGCGGGGATGGCGATCTTTTTCTACCTCTCGAAAATCCTCTGGCCTGCGCTGCTTCTGCCGATCTACCCGCAGTGGGACGCCAACCCGCCCGAGTTTTCCCAATTCCTCGCCTGGCCGGTGCTTGTCGGTGTGCTTGGGGTTTTTTGGATGCGGAGAAAAACCTGGGGCCGGCATGCGCTGATGGGCGTGGGGTTTTATCTCATCACGCTGCTGCCGGTGCTGGGGTTCGTGGCGATGTCGTATATGCGGGTGGGTTGGGTGGCCGACCATTTTCTCCATATTCCCATGATCGGGATCGTGGCGTTGGTTGTGGGGGTCGGCGTGCGTGTGGGAGATTTGGCGGGGAAAAAATGGAAACCGGCCTTCGGTGTTTTCGCGGCGGTGATCGTGGCGGTGCTGACATTCTGGAGCCATCGCTACGCAGGGATTTGGGAAAACGAGGACAAACTCTGGAGCTACACGCTGAAGCACAACTGGGAGTGCTGGCAGGCCCACAACCGAATCGGCGCAAGGGAGTTCAATCGTGGAAACGTCGATGTCGCGTTGGATCACTTCCGCGAAGCCACCCGGCTCCGCCCCGATCTGGCTGAAACGCAGAACAATCTCGGCTCGGCTGTTCTTGCCAAGAAGGACACCAAGGCCGCCATCCAACATTTTCAAGAGGCGCTTCGGCTCTCGCCGGATATCGTTGCTATCCAATCCAATCTCGCGCGAGCACTCTTGCTTGACGGTCAGCCATTGGCGGCCGCCGAGCTTTACGCCGACCTCGCCCGACGGTATCCGCAAAACCCCGTCTTCCTATGCAATCTCGGGGTCTCGCTTTACCAAGGTGGAAAAAAAATCGAGGCGATCGCGAGTTTTCGCCGCGCTTTGAATATCGACCCCGATCTCCCGGATGCTCGGGAAAACCTTCGCATGGCAGAGGAAGAAGCTGAAAAAAATCCGGTTAGTAAGTAAATTCCCGCACGAGTTCGATTTTCGAAAAACTCGCCAAAGCCCCCGTGAAATCTCCGCTATAATATCGGCTCAAGTGGATCTTTGTCTCTTTAAAAACCCCTTCTTCCTCGTTTATAACAATACTCTTGTCCAATCCTAGAGCGATTCCTATTCCAAGAAGTTTAAGCATCGCTTCCTTGGCCGTCCAAAGTTCCAAAAAAGCGAGCGATTCGGGTTTAGATGAAGAATTCATAAGTTCCAACTCCTTCGGCTGGAAATACCGCTTGGCGAGTTTGGCATAGTCCGCCTTTCTGGAGTTTTTTTCGATGTCAAAACCAACTGTATCACAATAAAAAGCAATAAAAACATGATTTCCCGAGTGACTTATATTGAAATGCAAATTCGGGGTGCAGGAGAAATAAGGTTTGCCATCCAGCGTGGTGGTGAATTCCAAATCGGACGGATTTTTTCCAGTATAGTTGGCTGCTAAAAGTCGCGTGGCACTGTGACCTTTGAGATATAAGCGAGAGGCATTCTTGGATGTGAATGCCGCATATCGAATTTTTTCGAAGTCACTTAAAATCGTTTCGTCTCCTTCAGAATCCACGCGATAAATATGGAACTCTCCAGGCGCGGGGATTTCAAAGCGATTCATTTGTTTGAAAAAAAGTCTTGTGCGCCCAAAAATTTTCTGTTTTTAAAACGGGCCTTATGAAACTTGCAGACATCAATACACGAACTTTGTCGGCTCTTCTTTCTCTTACCAAGAAAAAAGAAACCCTCCTCGCAAAAGTCGATGCCGTCGAAAAACAAATCGCCTCTCTGGCCTCAGGAGAAACACGCGAAGCAATCCGTGTCCTCCGAGCCAAAAAAGCCCGCCGCGGCCGAAAAGCCGGCGCGAAAAGAGCCAAATCCTCGGGCAAGCGCGCCCCCAAGGGATTTCTCAAAGAGCAAATCACCTCTCTGATGAACGCCGCCGGCGAGGCCGGGGTCAGCGCCAAGGAAATAGCCGAAAAAGTCGGCAAGCCGATCCAGCATATCTATGTGTGGTTCAGCAGCACGGGAAAAAAACTCGGCCATTTTGAAAAAATGGAAGGCGGCAAATATCGCCTCAAGCCCGGCCAAAACTAATCCGCTTCATTTACCCAAGGGCGTTCCGTAGTCCCAATGCGGAGCGCCTTTTTTCTTTTCTTAAAGACCGACACAAGCCGTGACCTTCCGACGGCTTTTGATAATCTCTGCCTCGTGAAACTTTCGATGTCGACATGTTGGAATTCTTGGCGCCACCAAGATGGCCGATCGATGGTTGAGGAAATCCTGCAGCTCGGCTTTGACTCGCTCGAACTTAGCCACGGCATTCGCTCGTCGCAGTTCGAGGGTGTCCTCCAAATCCGCGAAAAGCGGAAATTCAAGGTCTCGAGTGTCCACAATTTCATGCCGATGCCGGTCGAGGTCCAGACCGACTCGCCGGATTGCTACGAATTCACCTCCGATCGGGCGACAGACCGCGAACGCGCCCTCAAGCTCACACTGGCGACGATCGATTGGGCAGCGAAACTCGAGGCGCCTTTTGTGGTCGTTCACACGGGCCGGATGCGCTCGCTGAACATCGGCGAACCACTCCGCGCCATGGTCGAGCAGGGCAAGCTGCACACCCGCGAGTATGTCCGCCAAAAGCTCGCCGCCATGCAGACCCGCGAGAAAGTGGCGGAGGCCTACACCAGCCGAGTGCTGGAAGTCCTGCGCGAAGCCGCCGAGCACGCTGGCAAGCGCGGAGTGAAGCTCGGCATCGAGAACCGCGAGCACTACGAGGCGATCCCGAGCGAGCGGGAATTTCCGGATTTTCTCAAACGCCTCGACTCGAAAAACGCCGGCTACTGGCACGACTTCGGCCACGCGCAGATCAAGGAAAACCTGGGCCTCATCGACCACCGCGAGCATCTTGCCGCCATGGCTCCGAGGCTTCTCGGTTGTCACATCCACGATACACGCTGGCCGTTTCGCGACCACTGCCCGCCGTTCACCGGCGCGACGCGCTTTGAAGAACTCGTGCCGCTCCTCCCCAAAAAATGCGCCATGGTTTTGGAGATGTCCCCCCGCACCGAAGCGGCCGACATCGTGAAGGCGGCCGAGACTTGGAACGAACGCTTCGTATGAAAAAACACCTCCTCACCGCCCTCCAACTTCTTGTCACCGTCGGACTGCTTTTTTGGATCTTCCGCAATCCTGTGCAGAACCGGAAAATGCTCGAGGCGCTCGATGTGGCCAACGAATGGTGGCTCCTTCCCGGCCTCCTCGCGCTCGGCGCCGGCCTGCTCCTCCAGGCCATGCGCTGGATCATTCTGCTCGATGTCCAAGGCATCGCGATCTCGTATTGGCGCAGCCTGCGGATCCTCCTCGTCGGGATGTTTTTCAACCTCTTCCTGCTCGGAGCCACCGGTGGCGACATCATCAAAATTTTCCTCATCATGCGCGAGGCACCGGATAAAAAAGCCGGCGCGCTCCTGAGTGTTTTCATCGACCGGGTGGTCGGCGTGCTCGCGCTCGCGGCGGTTTCCGCCATGGTGATCCTGCTCCGCTGGCGAGAACTCATGTCCCACGAGGTCACCCGCTACGGCGTGGCCACCGCCGCATTGATCCTCGGCGGATCGATCGGATTTGTATTCTTCGCCTGGCTCACCGGGCGATTCAACCTCGCCTCGAAACTCCCGCACTGGCTGCCGGCCCATGACAAAATCGTCGAAGCGGCGGGCGCGTTTGTGGAATACGCCCGCGCGGGCCGATCGGTCGGGAAGGCTTTTCTGCTCTCGATCCCCGCGCATCTCCTGATGTTCTCGACCTTCTGGTTTGGGGCAAAAGCCTTCGCCGCCGGTCTGAATCTGTTGAGCATTTATTGCGTGATGCCGATCGTGGCGACTGTGACGGCGTTGCCCATCAGCATTGGCGGAGCGGGCCTCCGCGAAGGGCTCTTCATCCAAATCCTCGGTGCACTCTACGCCACGCCCGAGTCGATCGCCACGCTCGTTTCGCTCTCGGGTTTCATGATGCAGGTATTCTGGAGCCTCGTCGGCGGAGCGGTCTATCTCGGCTACCGCGCCTCACAGGCAATGCCGCTCGGCGAGATGGAAAATTCGGTCAATGCCCTTGAGCATCGCGTCGAACAAAACCTCGAGCAGGGCCGCAACCCCGGCGCATGAGCGCCAAAAAAAAGACCCGCGTTGCGATTTCAGCGGATGGGAAGTTTATCGCCGGCGAGGGCGGGGGAGAAGCGCTTCGGGCCTTGGCGGAGACGGATTCGATTAAGAAAATCGAAGTCGAAATTTTCCCGCAAATCCTCGGAGGTGCGAAAACGCCCACGCTCACTGGAGCGCCCGGGGAGTTTTTGCCGAAGCCGCTCGATTTTCGCATGACCTCGATGAAGGTCGTTGACGGTCGATGCGTGGCGACCTACCGGCGGGTCAGCGGCCGCGCTTGTTGAAGGCCGATACCGCCCTCTCGGCTTCGCGAGTCTCGACGCGTTTTTTCAAATCCAGCCGCTTGTCGGCGGCGTGCTTGCCTTTGCCCAGGCCGATCTCGGCTTTGACGCGGCCCTTTTTCCAATAGAGCCGCAGGGCGGGAAGGGTGAGTCCCTCGCGCTCGACCGCGATGGCGAGTCGATCGATCTCCATGCGGTGCAGGAGCAGGCGGCGCGGGCGTTTCACCTCGTGCTGCTCGTGGCTCGCCCGCTCGTAGGGCTGGATCGAGCAGTCGTGGAGCCAGATTTGGCCGTTTTGAACGCGGGCGAACGAGCCTTGGAGCGAGACCAGACCGGCCCGCAGGGACTTGACCTCCGTGCCCTTCAATTCGACCCCCGCCTCGAATTTCTCGAGGATGTGGTAATCCCGGAAAGCCTTCCGGTTGGTGGTGATTTCCGACGACATACAGCGGCGCGCGACCGCAGCCCGGGCCTCAGGCCGCGAGCGTCTCGCCCTCCGCGAGGCCGAGCTTGCCTTGCGCGATCTCCTGCAGCGCGATGTCGGCGAAGCCCTCGCCCGGCTCGGCGTCGATGAGCGGACGGCTGCCGGCGTTGAGTTGGCGGACACGGCGCGAAACCATGTTGATCAAAATCTGGGGCTCGGTGACGACCTTGGAGGCTGCTTCGATATTTTTGGCTTTCATGAAAAAATGGTGGCGCCGGTTGGAGAAGCGCGGGCGGGAACACTAGAATTCACACTCCCGGAGTCAAATTTTTTTTGAAATTTGTTTTGACAATCATCGATCGACCCCTAGTCTCTCCCCTCCCGCGAACCGGGAAAAATTCAATCGCAGGAGACCGGATGGTCGTTCGCACTGCAAAAACATCATGCAAAAAAAACGCAGCAAACGCTACCGCGAGGCGGCGGCCAAAGTGGAGGCGAATAAAAAATATTCGCTCAACGACGCCGTCCAAACCTTGAAAACCCTTCCTCCCGTCAAGTTCGACCAGACGGTGACCCTTTCCTTCAAGCTGGGTGTCGATCCCAAGCAGAGCGACCAGATGGTCCGCGGCACCTGCCCGCTCCCGAATGGCAGCGGCAAAAATGTCCGCGTTCTCGTTTTCGCCAGCGGCCAAGCCGCAGAGGCAGCCAAAGAGGCCGGCGCCGAGCATGTGGGATTCGAGGATCTCATTAAGAAAGTCACCGCCGGCTTCGCCGATTTCGATGTCGCCGTCGCCACTCCCGCCGCCATGGCTGAAGTCCGCAAACTCGGCAAGGTCCTCGGACCCCGCGGCCTCATGCCGAATCCCAAGACCGGCACCGTCACCGACGACACCGCCAAGGCCGTGAAAGAAGTCAAGGCCGGCCGCGTCGAGTTCAAGCTCGACAAAAACGGCAATGTCGCCGTGCCCGTCGGCAAATTCTCGTTCGACGCGAAAGCCCTTGTTGAAAACGGCAGCGCGGTCATCGACGCCGTTGTTAAATCCCGCCCCGCCACCGCGAAGGGTGCGTTTGTCGATGCGATTACTATCAGCGCCACGATGTCGCCCGGTCTCGCCGTGGATCCGGCTCCCTATCTCAAAAACTAAGCCACTTCATCCATGAGACCCGAGAAAACAACCATCGTTTCCGACATCCGCGAGAAGCTCCAGGCTTCGCCCTACCTCCTGATCGTCGATTACTCCGGCATGAAAGTGCCGCACTTCGAGTCGCTCCGCACCCGCCTTTCCGAGGCCGGCGCCCGGATGAGCGTTGTTCGAAACACTTTCCTCCGCATCGCCGCCCAGGAGCTCCAGATGCCCGAACTCTCCGAGTCCCTCGCCGGCCAGACCGCTATGGTCACCGGTGAGAGTGACATCTGCGCCGCCGCGAAGGTGATCAAATCCTTCGCCGCCGAGTTCAAGCTCCCGACCGTTCGCGCCGGTGTGCTCGACAACTCGCCGCTCAATGCGAAGCAGGTCAACGACCTCGCCGAACTCCCGAGCAAGGATGTCCTTCGCGCCAAGCTCCTCGGTCTCTTGCAGACCCCGGCCAGCCAGTTCGTGCGCATCCTCAACGAACCCGGTGCCAGCCTGGCCCGCGTTCTCCAAGCCAAGGCCGACGCCCTCGGCTCCGCCAGCTAACCCGAATTCCACACTTTCGCGCAGAGGTTTTCGAACCTCCTCGCGGATACCAACCAAACATAAACCGGTTCCTCGTCGGTCGGGCGGCTGCCCGGCTCAATCTTCCCGATGCCTCGGGAGGCGACGACACCAAATCACACACATCATATGGCAGACACACAAGCACTCGTCGATCAGCTCAGCGGACTCACCGTCCTCGAAATCGCTGACCTCGTGAAACAACTCGAAGAAAAATGGGGCGTCAGCGCCGCCGCTCCCGTGGCCGTCGCGGCCGCCGGTCCCGCTGCTGGAGCCGCTGCTCCCGCTGCTGAGGAAAAGACCTCGTTCGATGTCATCCTCACCGATGCGGGCGGCAACAAGATCGCCGTCATTAAAGAAGTTCGCGCCGCTGTGGCCGGACTCGGACTCGCCGAGGCGAAAGCTCTCGTCGAAGGGGCTCCCAAGCCCATCAAAGAAGGTGTCACCAAGGAAGAAGCTGCCGAGATCAAGAAAAAGATCGAGGCCGCCGGCGCCAAGGTGGACATCAAGTAAGCCGGATTTTTCGTGCAGGGGGATCGGGAAAAATTTCCTTGATCCCTCTGTCGAACTCCGTATTTTTTCACGCTCGCTTCATCCGTTTTTCTCTCAAACATCTGCCGTCCAGCACTACAAAACAAACAAGTCTCCGACATCGCGAAAACCTCCAAAAGGGGTCGTTTCTCGACGCCGGATCTTTTGTTTCCAACAATCGGCGGATGAACCCGGCCGGCTAACCCGGCCAACCCAAAAACCCGCGGCACCGCACCAAAACCATGTCTGAACGCATCCAATTCGGTAAATTGCAAGAGGCCATCGAGCCACCCAACCTCATCGAGCTCCAGGTCAATTCCTACAACGAGTTCTTTCAAAAGGATGTTCCGGTAAGCAAGCGCCGGAATGTCGGCCTGCAGGCCGTCTTCCGCGAGTTTTTTCCGATCCATGGTTTCGAGGACAAATCCTCCCTCGATTTTGTCAGCTATGAACTCGGCGAGCCGAAAATGTCCGCTCTCGAGTCCCAGCGCGAAGGCCAGACCTTCAGCGCCTCGCTTTATGTGACCTTCCGCTACAAGGATGAGCGCAGCACCAAGGAAGAGAAGGTCTACATGGGCGAACTCCCGCTCATGACGCCGCAGGGCACTTTCGTGATCAATGGCGCCGAGCGCGTCGTCGTTTCCCAGCTCCACCGCTCGCCGGGCATTTGCTTCGAGACCTCTATTCACACAAATGGCAAGGTCCTCCACGGCTTCCGCATCATTCCCGACCGCGGCTCGTGGATCGAGGTGCAGTTCGACACCAGCGATCTGCTCTATGTCTACCTCGACCGCCGCAAGCGCCGCCGGAAATTTTTGGCCACCACTTTCCTCCGCACCCTCGGATACCCGAGCGACGAGGAAATCGTTAAGCTTTTCTACAAAACCGAAGATCTCAAACTCAGCGAGAAACTCGACGAGGAGGAGATTGCCACGAAGGTTCTGATTGCCGACATCCGCGACGGCGAGATCACCGTGGGCCGCGCCTTCGAACCGCTCACCACCGCGATCGTCCGCGAACTTCTCCGCCTCGGCCACAAGACCGTCAAGGTCGTGGACACCAAGGAGGACGACACCATCATCAAGTCTCTTAAAAAAGACCCCGCCCACGACGAGGACGAGGCTCTCAAGGACATCTACCGCAAGCTTCGCCCAGGCGATCCGCCAACCGTCCAGAACTCGCGCAGCATGCTCAAGCGCCTGTTCTTTGACGCCAAACGCTACGACCTTGGCCGCGTCGGCCGTCACAAGATCAACCAAAAACTCGATCTCAAGGTCTCCGAGGAAGAACGCACGCTCACCAAGGAGGATTTCGTCGCCGCAATGAAATATGTTGTCCGCCTCCGCGCGGGCGATGGCGTGACCGATGACATCGACCACCTCGGCAGCCGCCGCGTCCGCACCGTGGGCGAACTCCTCGCCAACCAGTGCCGCGTGGGCCTCGCCCGCACCGAGCGCCTCGTCCGCGAGCGCATGACCTTGTTTGATGCCGGCACCGACCAGATCACGCCGCAGAAGCTCATCAACCCGAAATCGCTCAGCGCAGTTGTTCGCGATTTCTTCGGCCGTTCGCAGTTGAGCCAGTTCATGGATCAGACGAACCCGCTCTCGGAACTTACCCACAAGCGCCGCCTCTCCGCCCTCGGGCCAGGCGGCCTCAGCCGCGACCGCGCGGGCTTCGAGGTTCGAGATGTGCATCCGTCGCACTACGGCCGCATCTGCCCGATCGAGACTCCTGAAGGTCCGAACATCGGCCTCATCAGCTCGCTTAGCACCTTCGCCCGAATCAATGATTTCGGTTTCATCGAAACTCCCTACCGCAAGGTGGTGAATGGCCGCGTCACAGATCAGGTGGAATACCTGAGCGGCGACCGCGACGAGAATTTCTACATCGCGCAGGCGAACTCCACCGTTGATGGCAAGGGCAACCTCACCGGCGAGAAAGTCTCCGCCCGTTACCGCGGAGACTTCATGGAAATCGAGCCCGAGAAAATCCAATACATGGATGTCTCGCCGAAGCAGCTTGTCTCCGTGGCCGCTGGTTTGATTCCGTTCCTCGAGCATGACGACGCCAACCGCGCTCTCATGGGCTCGAACATGCAACGCCAAGGCGTTCCGCTCCTGACCTCCGACTCGCCGCTTGTCGGCACCGGCATCGAAGGCCGCGTCGCCCGCGACTCCCGCGCCGTCATATGCTCCGAATCTGCCGGCAAGGTCGCCTCGGTTACTGCGAACCAGATCATCATCACGAAGGATGGCTCGCTCCCTGAAGGCAAAAAGAAGATCAAGCACGATCCCGAAAACGATGTGCATGTCTACGAGCTGCGGAAGTTCATGCGCTCGAACGCCAGCACCTGCATCAACCAGAAACCGATTGTCAAAAAAGGCCAGTCGATCAAAAAAGGTGATGTCATTGCAGACGGCCCGAACACCGAAAAAGGCGAACTCGCCCTCGGTCGCAACGTGCTCGTCGCGTTCATGTCTTGGAATGGCTACAACTTCGAGGACGCGATCCTCATCTCCAAACGCGTGGTCAAGGAGGACATCTACACCTCCATCCACATCGATGAATTCGAGATTGGCGCCCGCGACACCAAGCTCGGACCCGAGGAAATCACCCGCGACATCCCGAATGTTAGCGAAGAGGCACTCCAAAACCTCGGCAGCGACGGCGTCATCCGCATCGGCGCGGAGGTCAAGCCCGGCGACATCCTCGTTGGCAAGATCACTCCGAAATCCGAGACCGAACTCGCCCCTGAGGAGCGCCTCCTGCGCGCGATCTTCGGCGAGAAGGCGGCCGATGTGAAGGACACCTCGCTCACTGTTCCGTCCGGCACCTACGGCATCGTCATGGATGTGAAGGTCTCCTCGAAGAAAGAGGTCACCCGCACCAAGATGACTC
>CAWUMN010000029.1:0-13482 GCA_963923595.1 uncultured bacterium | reverse complement strand
CCCTCGAAAACGGAAAACCCCATCGTGAACTCTCCCCCGAGGCTGTGCAGCACATTCTCGACTACGACTGGCCCGGGAATGTCCGCGAACTCCGCACCGCCATCGAGCACGGCGTCGTCATGGCCACCGGCCCCAAAATCACCCCGAAGGACCTCCCCGCCGTTCTGCGCACTCCCCGCCCTCTGCCAACACCCGAAAAGCCGAGCGCCGGTCGCGAGTGGAACCTCCACGACACCGAGACCGCGCTGATTTTGCGGGCCTTGGAGGACTGCCGGGGCAACCGGAGCGAGGCCGCCATCAAGCTTGGAATCAGCCGCCGAACCCTCCATCGGCGCCTCAAGGAATTGAATCTTTTCAAAAGGAACCCCCGGTAAGCACCCATGTCGGATTCTCTACCCACCGAGGAAAACATCGAAATCCCGGCACCGCCGAAAAAGCGCGGGCGCCCGCCCAAGACTAAAGGCCTCGCCGAAAAGCCTAAAAAACCTCGCGCCAAAAAACTCCCCGAGCCCGAAGTCGAAAACCAAGCTCCCAAAAAACGCGGCCGCAAGCCCGCCGCTGCCAAGCTGGAAGCACCGCCCGAAACTCTTCCCTCAGCCCCTTCAGAGGCGATCCCCGAACCCGCTCCGCCAGCCGAGCCTCCGAAGCCGAGGAAATCCATCAAACTCCGTGCCCAGGCAGCCAAGGTTGCGGCATTCACCAAACAGCCCGCCGTGCGCTGGCTCGCCGTGGCCGCCGCTGTTGCGACCTTGGTCTTTCTCTACCTCTTCGTCCAATTCCGCGGCCTCTCCTCGCCCACAGCGATGGACCAAGCCCAGATCGCCCGCTCTCTGGCAGCCGGCGAGGGTTTCTCCACGAAATACCTCCGCCCATTCGCCATTTGGCAACTCGAGCACGCCGGCAAGCCCCTCCCAACCGGAAACTTCCCGGATTTCTTCCAATCCCCCCTCAACCCGCTCGTCAACGCACTCCCTTTGAAACTCGTCCAATCCGCCTGGAAACTTGGTCCGCTTGATGTGGTCTACATCGGCGACCGTATGATCGCCGCCACCTCGATCCTCTTTTTTCTGCTTTCTGTGGCCGTCTGGTTTCTCATCGCGCGCCGGTTGTTCGACCAAAAACTCGCCGTCATCTCCTGCGCGATCATCCTTCTCACCGATTTGTTCTGGGAGTTCTCCCTTTCGGGCCTGCCGCAAATGCTCATGCTCCTGATTTTTTCCGGGGTGTGCTGGATGACCCTGCGGGCTCTCGAAAAAAATCAAACCCGCTCCGTCCTGATGTCCGCCGCTGCGACTGGTCTCCTCTTCGGCCTAATGATTCTCGCCCACGGCGCGGCGGCCTGGATTTTGCTGGGTTGGCTGGTTTTCGCCGGCATCGCCTTTCGCCCCCGCTCCCTCACCATTCTTGCCGCGTTGGCCGGATCGGCGATTGTCGTGGCGCCCTGGATCTGGCGGAACCACACCGTTTGCGGCAATCCCCTCGGCATCGCGGGCTACGAACTCCTCGCTCCCGTCCTTGAATCCGAATCCGGCTACCTCCGCTACCTCAAACAAGCCCCGACCCTTGAGACCATGCGCCCCGTCACCCGCCTCCAAGCAGCGCTCCGCACACACACCGGCCAAATCCTTTCTTTTCTCGGGATGAACCTTGTGGGGCTGATGTTCTTCGCCTCCCTGCTACACAAGTTCCCAGTCGGCCCAACCGCGCGTTTCCGCTGGGCCGTCGTGCTCATGTGGCTCGGCGCGTGGCTTGGCATGGCACTCTGCGGGGTGGATGGCCCGATCCACTCGAACCAACTCCATGTCTTGTTCCTCCCCGTCTTTATTTTCTACGGGCTGGCCTTCCTTCTGGATCTTTGGAACCGGTTGGAAATCTCCTCCCCCGCCATCCGCCGGGCGTTTCCGCTTCTCCTGATCCTGCTCTGCTCCCTCCCCTTGATTTCGCGAGTTGTTGCCAAACCCGTCGCGGCAATCCAATGGCCACCGTATGTGCCGCCGTTCATCGCGATCCTCGGCGAGTGGTATGGAGAAAAGGAAATCATCGCCTCGGACATGCCATGGGCCGTGGCCTGGTATGCGAACCGCCACTCGCTGCTGCTACCCCAAACGATCAAGGATTTCAGCAAGATCAGCGACTTCCGCCTCCTCGGCGAATCCCTCACCGGCATCTACCTGACACCCGTCACCGGCAACCGCCGCCTCTTCTCGGAAATCTACAAGGGGCCCTACGACGACTGGGTGCTTTTAATCGAGCGTCCCCCGCCCGACCCGTTGCAATTCATCCTGCCGTTTTTTACCCCGTTGCCGATCGATGGCGAATGCATTCTTTTCGCGGACCGCGACCGCTGGTCGCGCTTCGACTGATTTTTTCATGGACGCTCTTTCACTCACCAAAAACGAATGGGAGGACCGGATGAAATCCATCGGTCAGCCCGCCTACCGCGCCGGGCAGGTGCTCGATTGGCTTTTCCAACGTCGCGTGCGCGATTGGGCGGACATGTCGAACCTTCCCGCCCCGCTCCGCGAAAAACTCGCCGCCGAATTTCCCACCCAGCGCCTTGTGAAGGTGCGCGAGACAGGGGCGAAGGACACCACGCGCAAATTCCTTTTTCGCCTCGCTGACGACCAACTCATCGAAAGCGTCCTCATCCCTGCCTCACCCGCCCTCTACGGCGAGGCCTCCGACCGCCGCACGATCTGCATTTCCAGCCAAGTCGGCTGCGCCTACGGCTGCAAATTTTGCGCGAGCGGACTCGATGGTTGGAAACGAAACCTCACCGCTGCCGAGATTGTGGACCAGTTCCTGCAGGTCGAAGCCGAGAGCGGCGAGAAGATCAACAACATCGTCTTCATGGGCATGGGCGAGCCAATGGCGAATTACGACAACCTCCTCCGCGCGATCACGGTTCTCAACGCGCCGTGGGGCGTCGGAATCGGCGCTCGCCACATGACGGTTTCGACCTCAGGACTCGTCCCCCGCATCCGCGACCTCGGCGCCCAACCGCTCCAGGTGCGTCTCGCGATCTCCTTCCACGGTGCCACCGACGAGGTTCGCAGCCGCATCATGCCGGTGAACAAAAAATATCCCGTCGAAGAACTCCTCGCGGCCTGCGAGGATTATGTCGGTCTCAAAAAACAGCGCCTCACTTTTGAATACATCCTAATCCGCGACATCAACGACTCGCCCGAGCAGGCACGACTCCTCGCCAAACAAGCCCGCCGCGTGAATGCCAAGGTCAACCTCATCCCCTACAACACGGTCGAGGGACTCGGCTGGGAACGCCCCGACGAACCTCGCCAAGACGAATTCCTCGGAATCCTCCGCAACGCCGGCGCCGAGGCGACTCTGCGCCGCGAGAAGGGCCACGACATCGCCGCCGCCTGCGGACAACTCCGCCTCCAGGTGGAAAAATCCTTTGCGCGTGGCGAGGTCTTGAATTAGCGGTTTTCTAATGTCGGATAACGACGACGATTTTCAACCCGAGGAAGCCTGGGACGAGTATGTCTGGGAACGATTCCTCCAGGAGCAGGACCGCAACACCGAGAAATATTTTCAACTTCTCGAGACCTACATGGACCACCCGAACCGCGACGAGATCATCGCCGAGGAAATGGGTTGGAGCGTGTTCGAGGCCGCCGAAAGCGTCGACTCAGAGGAACTCGAAGGCGAAACACCCGAGTTCCTCCTGGAGGATGAAGAAGACGACGGCGACGACGAGTTCGAGGAATTCACCCACTCGGCCGTTTATTCAGACACCCTCCGCCTTCACAAGTGGATCAACCGGCTTTTTGACTCGCGCGAGGATTTGAGGGAGCACCCCGAGGCGGTCCGCTTCGCCACCCGATCGGCCATCTGCGGAGCGAAACTAGCGGCCGCGCTTTGCGGGCAGGACCAGACAGAGATAGGAATGACGATCGCCTATCTCAAACGCGCCTTGAAGGCTGCGAACGACGCCCTCGACGCCATCCAAATCCTCGCTGATACCGAAGTTCTCGACCGCCGCCGCGCCAACCACGGACGCCGTCTGGTTTTTTCGATTCGCAATTGCGTCGTCGACCAGATGCGCGAATACCGCCGCCTCTGGACCGAGCGCCACGGGCGCTGATCTTCCTCAATCCTTGGCGTTCTCGGCCGCTGCGGCGGCCATCATCTCCCTCTCCAGCGACCCCTCGCGACGCGTGGGGTTGTAGCGCCAGTCACGCCACAACTGCACAGCGCGTATGAGTTGTTTCCAAATCCTACCCCGCATGGAATTCGGCAGGATGACCCAGTCCCAGAGCCGCGATTCGCTGGTGGACATCTGGCGTTTGAACTCGGCGTCGTTTTGCAGGAAATCGTAAATCCGCCGCCTCTCCTCGATGCACTTTTGGATCGAAAAAAGCATGAGCAACCTTCCGGGACTGTATGCTGCGAACTCGGGATCAAACACCGTGCTGTGCATGCAATACGAGTCCATCCCGAGAAACCCGATCTCGTGCGCGACAAGCCGACCATCCACCGTGAGGATGGAAACCCGCACGCGATGGGTCTTGGCGAGTTTTTGCAGGAGGACTTGATAGAATCCGCGCGTCTCTGCGAATTCGAAAATCCCAGCCCGTTCCTGCCATTTCGAACAAGTTTTTTCCAACTCGACCATCTTGGGAATCCAGGGCTCGATCTCCTTGGCCGTATTGAGCGTCCGCATTTCCACCTCGCCCGTGTCGGAGAGATCGGCCGCTTTGGAGCGGAGGTTTTGGCGCGTCTTCGGGCCGAACACCGTTGCGGTGTAGGAGGTGAAGTCCTTGAACCGGTCCAGCTCCACGAAAAACCTCGGAGTCCGCTGCCGGAGCAGATGCGGCGTGCGATGGTTCGTCATGCACGGCTGCAAAATCTCCTCCGCAAAATTCCGTGTGAGAATGGGCAACCACGCAAAGTTGAATTCGGGCAGCGCCTCCATCAGCGCCAGAACCAGCGGTTCTCTTGCCTCCGGGATAGCCACGGGATCGAAAAGATCCGCCGTTTTCGATGCCACAGGCAGCAAGGCCTTGCCAAATGCCGGCAGCGTGTATTCAAAAAACGGCCATACGCCTGCCAGATGACCATCCGCGACCACGATCACAAAAAACACCTCGTCATTCCGCCCCAAGGTCGACAACCAAGTGTAAACCCACTCGGGCGAAAAATAGACATTCGGAGAGGGAAGCGAGCCGTAGAGTTCAGAGAATTCCTCCTCCAAATCAAACGCCTCTTGGCGCGAACGGATGATTTTAGTGGTAACCGTCTGGAGCATCCTTGCTGTGAGGTTGATCCTTCACCAAATCTTTCCAAGGAGAATTTGATCAAATGCACCCAAAACCTCGGAACCTTATGAGCTATCGCGGCCGGATTGCTCCGACGCCGACCGGGTTTCTGCACCTCGGCCACGCCGCGACCTTCTCCGCGGCCCATCGCCGCGCGCGCGAGGCCGGCGGCGAAATTCTCCTACGCATCGAGAATCTCGACCCCCAACGCTGCAAACCCGAATTCGCCAAAGCGGCGATGGAGGATTTGAGGTGGCTCGGACTGGACTGGGACGGCGAGCCAGTTTTTCAAAGCCAACGCCGCGCCCACTATCTCGAGACTTGGCAACGCCTGCGCAACGCGGGCTGCATTTACCCCTGCCGCCGCTCTCGAAAGGAAATCTCCACGCTCGCCCCACACAGCGAGGAGCCCGTGTTTCCTCCCGAATGGCGCGGCGACCCTAATGAGGCGAAAGAGTTTTCCTCCCCGTCAGGCTTGAACTGGAGATTCCGCGTTCCCGATGGCGAAACGATTCGCTTCGTGGATGCTAATTTCGGCCTGATCGAAAAAACGGCGGGGCGAGACTTTGGTGATTTTCTGGTTTGGAACCGCGATGACATCACTGCCTACGAACTCGCCGTGGTGGTCGATGACATCCTGACCGGCATCACAGAAGTCGTGCGCGGCGCAGACCTCCTGACCTCCACTGCCCGCCAAATCCTTCTCTACCGAGTCCTTGGAGCCACTCCTCCGGCCTGGTTCCACTGCCCGCTGGTGTGCGACGCCGAAGGGAACCGGCTCGCCAAAAGAACCGGCGGCCTCGAAATCCGCACTCTCCGAAACCAAGGGAGATCCCCGGAGGAAATCCTCGCCCTCTCCACGAAATAAAAACGGGTTCCAGATCGCTCTGGAACCCGTTTTGGGAATCGGTTTTTAGATCAGGAAATCTTCGCGCGGGTGTTTTTGAGGGCCTGCGCGGAGGCTTGGAGCGCCTGGAGTTCCTTGGGCCAGAGTTCGAGTTCGATGTGCTTGAGGGCGCCGGCGCGGCCGACGACGGTCGGCACGCTGATCGAGACGCCGCGGATGCCATAGGCTCCGTTGATCTGGCTCGAGACGGGCAGGATGAGTCGGCGGTCGAGGGCGATGCAGTCGATGACCTCGCGGATGGCGACGCCGACCGCATAGCCGGCTCCGCCTTTGCGGGAGATGACTTCCGCGCCGCTCTTCTGGGTGCGCTCGAAGATCTGCGTTTGGAAGGCGGGCGTGACGCCTGGGAATTTCGTGAGCGGGAAGCCGTCGACCGAAGCAGATGACCAGACGGGAAGCATGGTGTCGCCGTGTTCGCCAAGGATCATCGCGCGGACCTGCGTGGCGGGGAGGTCGAGCGAGGAGGCGATGAGCGAGCAGAAGCGCGAAGTGTCGAGCACGGTGCCGAGTCCGAGGACTTGGGCTGCTGGAAGGCCGGTTTTTTCCACCGCGAGCTGGGTGAGAATGTCCACGGGGTTCGAGACCACAAAGATGATCGCGTCTTTTTTCATCCCGGCGGCCTTGAGGCTCTCGAGGATGCCGAGGAAGAGGGTGACATTCCGATTGATGAGGTCGAGGCGGGACTCGTCGGGTTTGCGGCGGAGTCCGGCGGTGATGCAAATGATGTCGGCGTCCTTGCAATCGGCGTAGGTGCCGGCGGAGATTTTCTGGTCTGCGCAGTAGGCAGCGCCGTGCAGGAGATCGAGCGCCTCGCCTTCGGCCGTGGCCTGGTTGGCGTCGAGGAGGACAAGTTCACGGACGATTCCGGAGCATTGCAGGGCGAAGGCCGCGCAGGATCCGACCCGCCCGCCGCCGCCGATGATGGCTACTTTCATGGGATGATTATTTGTTGAGGTTGGCCATGATCTCGTTCGTGAGTTTTTGAACGAGAGATTCGAGTTCCGCGTCGGATTGAGGCGGGTTCATGGGATTGAAGGGTGTGACGGGCGTGGAGCAACCGCGAGAACCGCACATTTCGGTCCAGGGATCGACTTCGCAGAGTTCGGCATTCTTGAGTTCGTAGCGGTTGTCGGGGAGGCCCATGCTCTTCTTGATCTTAAGGAGGTCGTCCATCTTCTCGCAAGGGATCGAGGCAGATCCGGGCAGCGATTGAGCAAGGATGATCGTGCGGCAGTAGGCATCGGTGATCTCCATTTTGAAGTAGGCGTCCTCAACGGATTTACCCCAGCAGATGACGCCGTGGCAGCCCATGATGATTGATTGGTGCTGCGGTGCGAGCGGACGGATGCTCGCGGCGATCTCGGGTGAGCCGGGGGTTTGGTATCCCGCGACGGCAACTTGGCCGACGAAAACCTCGAGTTCAGGAATCAGGCGGGCGGGCGGCTGGAGTTCCTTGATGGCAAAAGCTCCCGCGTGGCAGGGGTGCGCGTGGCAGACGGAAGCGGCCTCGGGCGTGGTCTCGTAAATTGCGGCGTGGGTCGTGAACTCGCTCGAGCGCTTCCAGGTTCCGGCGAGTTGGTTGCCCTTGATGTCCACCATCGAAAGCATGTCGGGGGTCATGAAACCCTTGCTGACACCGGTGGGCGTAATGATGAAACGATCAGGGCCGAGTCGGGCGGAGATGTTGCCGCCATTGCCATCGCAATATTCGCGGGCCCAGATGCGGCGGCCGATGTCGCAGATTTCCTTTTTAATCCGCTCGGCCTCGGGGCTGTTGAAAAGTTTTTCGTCAGCGGAGGTGCCAGTCGCGGCGGGTGCGGCGGCAGGTGTCGGCGAGGACCCCTCAGCGTCGAACACGACCTTCACTCCGGCTTCGGAGAAGACATCCTTGGCTCCTGGCGTGAGGCGGACATCGCGGTTGTAACGGAACTCAACGGCTCCGGTTTTCACGAAGGCCTCGGCTTCTTTTTGTGCGAACAGTTTCATGGTTTATTTTTTGTAAAAGTGGTCGTCGACCAGCGCGGCGCAGTAGGCGTCCACAGGGGTTGGTTTGGGGAAAGGGCAGGCGGCCTCGCGGCCTTCGCTGATGGCGATGTTTTGACCGACATTGGCGCCGAGCTGGTCGTAGACGACGATCGACGGCGCGTAGGAGTCTTTGCCGTCGAAGGTGTCCTTGGTCCAGGGAAGCGTGAGGAGCAGGCGCTCGCCAACGAAGCGTTTATTGCGGACGGAAAGTGTGACGCGGCCGATGACGGTGCCCATTCTCATACGGCGAGGCTCCTTTCGGGATCGATGATGCCCATCACGCTCCAACGCGCGGGGCTGAGTTCGTCGCCGACGATCTTGCGGGCCTCGCTGCCATCGCTCGAGATCATAACCTTCTGGCCAATCGCGGCGCCGAGGTTGTCGATCACGATCTGCGGCGGCACATCCGGGGAATCCGGCTCGGCCAGCAACAAGCGCCATCCCTCAAGGCTGGCATGCTTGATCGTGCTGGTCGCGTAGCCGCGGATGGTGGCGAGTCGCATTTAGTAGAGGTTCAAATTTTCCACCATCACGCAGCGGCGGGAGCGGGTGAAGGTCATGGGGGTGGTGACGCCTTCGCCGGTGGGTGTGGCAATGCTGAAGCTCAGGAATCCTTCGCCGCCGAGTCCGAGGCCTGTCATGCACGGGCCGTTCTTGATGAACAGCGTGGTATCGATCTCCTGGGCCATTTTCGTGAGGTTGCGGATGTTTTGGGAATGCATCACGCCGGTGTGCTTGTAGCCGTGCTCGGCCTTGATGGCTTCGGCGATGGCGGTGTCCACATCGGGCACGCGGACGACCGGGATGAAAGGCATCATTTGCTCCTCGTCCACAAAGATGTGGTCGGCCTTGGTCTCGCCGAAGAGGAGTTGCGTGGAAGCGGGAATGTCGAGGCCGATGGCTTTGGCGAGCACAGCGGCATCGCGGCCAACGAGGTCGCGGTTGACGACGGGGTGCGGGCAACCGGCGCCCTTGCCTTGCGGGAAAACAAAGGCTTTCTCGGCGAGAGCCTCGATTTGCTGGGCGTTGAGTTGGACGGCACCTGCCTTGCGGAGGGCTTCCATGAGCTTGTCGGCCACGGAGGCGACGACGAAAACCTCTTTTTCGCCGATGCAGAGAAGGTTGTTGTCGTAGGAAGCGCCTTGAATGATCGCTCGGGCGGCGGCATCGAGGTCGGCGGTTTCGTCAACCACCACGGGAGGATTTCCCGGGCCGGCGCAGATGGCGCGCTTGCCGGTCTTCATCGCGGCGGCGACGACGGCGGGCCCGCCGGTGACGCAGAGCAACTTCACATGCGGGTGCTTGCAGAGCGCGTCGAAGGTTTCGAGCGTGGGCTTCACGACGGTTGTGAGCAGGTCGGTGATGCCGGTTTCCTTCGCGATCGCCTGATTGTATTCGCGGACAGCGATGGCGGCGCACTTCGCGGCGGAGGGGTGCGTGTTGTAAGTGATGGCGTTGCCGGCGGCGATCATGTTGATGGCGTTGCCGGTGAGAGTCGGAACACTGTGAGTCGAAGGCGTGATCGCGCCAATGACTCCCCACGGGGCGTAGTCGATGACAGTGAGGCCGGAGTCGCCGCTGAAGGCCATGCGGTCAAGCATTTCGACGCCGGGGACGAGTTCGCCGCAGATGGAGAGTTTTTCGATCTTGTGGTCGAGGCGGCCGATTTTGGTCTCGTTGAACTCGATCTCGCCCCACTCCTTGGCTTTTTCCACGCAGAGCTTGCGAATGATGGCGATCGCCTTCTTGCGGGCGGTCATGCCGCCGGCGCGGAGTTTCTCAAAGGAACGCTGGGCGGCCTCGACGGCGTCGTTCATGTCCTCGTAAACGCCGTAGGAGGTTTTCGCCGGAGCGGGCTTGGGAACCGCGGAGCCGGGGTTTTGCGTTGAAAGGCGGGTGAGAACTTCCCCCACCACACGGGCCACTAGTTTTTCATCAATCGCTGCCATGATTTTTATTCAGCCTTGTAGAGAATGCGTTTTCCGAGATCGACGGTGTCAACGATGCCGATGACGACCGCGTCCACGGGTGAATCCTTGTCCTCGGCCGCGAGGCGGGCGGAGCTGCCTTGGACCACGAGAACGCAATCGCCCTCGCCGGCCCCGAGACTGTCGGAGGCGACCAGCGTGGTTTGCCCGGTGCGCAATTCCTTCGCCGCAGGCGAATCGATCACGAGCGGGCGGACGACGAGGAACTTCGTTCCCGTCATCTTCGCGTTCTTCTTGGTGGCAACGACGCTGCCTTCGACCTGGGCCAAGATCATTTGGCTTTGGGCAGAACGGTGCCGAGGTCGCCGTGCGGGCGGGCGATGACGCTGACGCTGACGACTTCGCCAAGCGACTGGGCGGCGGTTTTGCCGGCTTCGGTGGCGGCCTTGACGGCGGCAACATCGCCGGTCACGCAGGCGGTGACCATGGCGTTGCCGACCTGGGTCATGGGGCCGACGAGTTCGACATTGGCGGATTTGAGCATGGCGTCCGTGGCTTCAACGAGAGCGATGAGGCCGCGGGTTTCAATCATTCCGAGTGCTTGTTGTGACATGGTGTTTGGTATGGTTGGTTGACTGTTTCGGGGTTGGTTTTAGTGGGATTCTTGAAGCTTGGCCCAGGCGTTGCGGGCGATGACGAGTTCCTCGTTGGTCGGGATCACACGGACTTCGATTTTCGAGGAAGATTTGGAAATCACGGTTTCAGTCGCGCGTGTGGCGGCATTGAGTTCGGGATCGAGTTCGAGTCCGCAGAAATCGAGGTTCGCGCAGACCGCGGCGCGGAGGTTCGGGCTGTTCTCGCCGATGCCGGCGGTGAAAATCAGGACATCGGCCCCGTTCATACGAACGAGGAATTGGCCGATGAAGCGGCGGATTTGGTTGGCGAACATATCCAGCGCGATGCGGGCGTTGGCATTGCCTTTCGCGGCGGCCTCGTCGAGGTCGCGGATGTCGCCGGTGGCGAGGCCCGACATGCCTTTGAGGCCGGACTGGCTGGTGAGAGCCTTTTCCACGGTGTCGAGGCCGAGGCCGAGGTTTCGGGCGAGGTAGATGAGCGCAAAGCAATCGAAGTCGCCCGCGCGGTTGTTTTGCGGCAGGCCGCTCTGCGGCGTCATGCCCCAACTGGAATCAACGGCTTTGCCATCCACGACCGCGGCGATCGAGGAACTGCCGCCGAGGTGGCAGGAGATGATCCGGAGTTTGTCTGCGCCGCGGAGTTCGGCGCAGCGCTGGGAGACGAACCGGTGGCTCGCTCCGTGGAATCCGTAGCGGCGGATGCCATATTTTTCCTCCCACTCAAGCGGCACCGGGTAGCGGTAGGTCGCGGGACCGATGTGATCGTAGAACGCGGTTTCGAAGGTGCCGATGCAGGGCAGCGAGGGGTGGAGTTCGTTGAAAAGCCGGACGCCGGCGATGTAGGGCGGGTTGTGCGCGGGGAGGAGGGTGTTGTAGTCCTCCATCGCCTTGAGCACGCCCGCGTCCATGAATTGCGTGCCGGAAATGCCCTTCGCCATCACGGGCTTGAAGCCCACCGCCACGATGCCATCGAACCCGCCGAGCTTTTGCTCGATGAAGCGGATGGCGGCACCGTGGTCGGGGAAGGATGCCGTGCCTTTTTCGGGCGCGGCATCCCCGAGCGAAATGGTGAACGGGCAATCGGTCGATCCGATTCGTTCCACGCCGCCCTTCGCCAAGACCTTCTCGGAAGGCATTTCGAACAAGCGGAACTTGAACGAGGTGCTCCCGATGTTGGAGACGAGGATTTTGTTTTTGGCGGACATGAATCTTAACGGATCGAGTGGATTACTTGGCGGCGGCGGGTTTTCCGCCGAGGAACTTGCCGAGCTTGATGAGATCCTCGTGCGGACGAGGAATCACATGGACGGCGACGACTTCGCCGATCGTGCTTGCGGCGGTCGCGCCCGCTTCCACAGCGGATTTGACGGCGGCGACGGAGCCGGAAATGAATACACCGACATTGCCGGAGCCGACTTTTTCCCAGCCGATGAGTTCGACATTAGCGGCCTTGAGCATCGCGTCGGTCGCTTCGAACTGCGACACGAGGCCCTTGGTTTCGATCATTCCGAGTGCTTGGTTTGCCATAAAATTGGTTTTCTAAAAAATCAGGCGGTGAAAAATTTCAGGAGTTCCGGCGCGGGGCGGGCGATCACATGGGAGGCCACGAGATTGCCGACGCGGTTCGCCGCTTCGCGTCCGGCTTCGACGGCCGCTTTCACGCTGCCGACATCGCCTTGGACGATGGTTGTGATCAATGCTCCGCCGATGGGGACGGATTTGACCAGTTGCACATTCGCGGCTTTGACCATCGCGTCACTGGCTTCCACCAGGCCGACATAGCCGCGGGTTTCGAGTAGTCCGATTGCTTCGCTCATTTGGTTTGTTTTGGTTGGTTGGGTTCGGGGTTAGGATTTGAAAAGTTCCACCTTCTCGGCGTGGTCGAGATCGCAGGCATTCGCCTCGTCGGTGTCGATATGGACCTCGAGTTTGAATGAGGGATCGACGCGCACGATGAGGTCGTCGAAGCGCGTGTTGCAGCCCTTCGAGGTGACCTTGAGGGTGATCTTGTCGAGGTGCTTCACGCCGTAGAATTCGGCGTCCGAGGGCGACATGTGGACATGGCGCGCGGCGCGGATGACGCCGTTTTTCATCTCGAGCATGCCTTTCGGTCCCATGATGTAGGCGCCGGGGGTTCCCTCGATGTCACCGGACATGCGAACCGGGATGTCGATGCCGAGCTGGATCGAATCGGTGAACGCCAATTCGATCTGGGTGAGGTTGCGGCAGGGGCCGAGGATTCGGAGATTCGGGATGATGCGCTTGCGCGGGCCGACCAGCGTGACCGTCTGCTGCGAGGCGAACTGGTCTTTTTGATAAAGCATCTTGTGGACGGTCAATTCCGCGCCCTTGCCGAAAAGCACCTCGAGGTTCTCCGGCGAGATGTGCATGTGGCGGGCGGAGCTGTTGACGAGAAGGGTCGGTGGAGCGCCCGGTGCAGGTTTGCCGAGTTGGCGGAAAAGGGCCTCGCGGACGAGGGTTTCAACCACAGAGCGGTTTTGGGCGGCGGGAGAGGACATTTTTCGTGAGAAAATTTAATGAACGAATCCGATCATATAAATCGTGATCGGGGTGTCAATGGCTTTTTCAAAAAAAATTCAAGGGAGGCTTTAGAGGTAATGGACCGGGAGTTCCGAGGCATTGCCAACCAAGCGCGGAGGCAGTGGAGGAGCGGCATTGCAGCCAATGACACCCGAAAATCCGGGGAG
>CAWUMN010000028.1:0-13715 GCA_963923595.1 uncultured bacterium | reverse complement strand
TGCGCATCCAGCCGGCGAGCACGATCAATTCGGCGCCGCTGGCGCGCAGGTCCTCGACGAGCCGCTGTTCCGTCTCTTCCGAAAGCCGTGTTTGGAATTTCTCCTCGCGGATCACGCAGGTCGGGACGCCGAGGTTGTCGGCGAGGGCAAGGAGTCCGGCCTCGGCGTGGTCGGAACCCGCAAGGACGGGCTGGATTTTCAACTGTCCGGCCATGGCGGCGTTCAGGATGGCCCGGAAATTCGATCCTTTTCCGGATCCGAGGACGGCGATTTTCAACGGCAACATGGCGCGGGATCATACCGGCCGATCGCGGTTGGAAAAGTTTTCAATCGCCGTTTCGAGTTGGGGATTGTTCGGGTGTGGTGTGGCGACTATCTGTGCCTGCCACGCATGAATGTGAAATCCCGCCTCGCCTCGCTCCACAAGCAGGTGGACCGCGCGCTCGAGCGCTGGTTGCCTCCGGAAAAAACGAGGCCGGCGACTTTGCACCGGGCCATGCGCTATGCCGTTTTCGCGGGCGGCAAGCGTTTGCGCCCGGTCCTGTGCCTCGCGGCCGCCGAGGCTTGCGGTGGTAAAATTTCGGATGCCCTCCCCGCCGCTTGCGCCGTGGAGTGCGTCCACACCTACTCGCTGGTCCACGACGACCTTCCGTGCATGGACGACGACGATCTGCGCCGCGGCCGGCCCACGACGCACAAGGTCTTCGGCGAGGCGGTGGCGGTCCTCGCGGGCGATGCGTTGTTGACCCGGGCTTTCGAAATTCTCTCGCGATCCAAAAAAACCACCCGCTACTCCGCCGGCGACTTGGTTGCCGAACTCGCGAAGGCCTCGGGAAGTTTGTTTCTCGTGGGGGGCCAGGTCGCCGACATGGAGGCCGAGAAGCGCGCGGCGAAACCCGAGGAATTGGTTTTCATCCACCGCGGCAAAACCGCCGCCATGATCTCCGCCAGCCTGCGGCTCGGCGCGATGAGCGCGAACGCCACGCCCGCCCGGGTGAAGGCGCTCGGAAAATTCGGCGAAAACCTCGGGCTCGCCTTCCAGATCATCGACGACATCCTCGACATCACCCAAACGAGCGAAAAGCTCGGCAAAAGCGCGGGCAAGGATGTTGCCGCCGGCAAGGCGACCTATCCCGCCGTTTTCGGCATGGAAAAATCCCGCCGGGAGGCTGCCCGCCTCACCAAGGCCGCGCTCAAGGCCCTCGAGCCGTTCGGCAAAAACGCCGGGTTCCTGCGCGCCCTCGCCGACCAACTCCTGGGCCGCCAAAGCTGACATGAAACGGGGACTCTTCTGGCTGGCATTCGGAAGCGCCGCGGCGGTGACGATTTTGAGCTGCTGGGGAGCTTGGATTTTCCTGATCGAGCCGATGGATGCGGCGCTGAAAACCGCCAATCGGCTCGAGCGGATTTTTTCGGAGGAATTCGAGATCAGTCCGAGGATTTCGGCGAACGCCGGCGTGTTGTTTTCCCAGACCTCGCGTGTCGAAAACCTCGTCATCGCCCGGCGTGAAGTGCCCGTCCAGGCGCCTCTCGACATGCCGCTCGAGGACGGCAGCCAGCCCGCCGCGAGTGCGCGGTTTCTCATCGAAGCCGGAATCGCCGGGCGGGAAGCCCTCGAAATCAATGTCCGGCGCGGCGGACGCGAAGCCGTGGCCAACATTCCCAAGGTCAAAATCCTCGACCTCCGCCTGATCGGCACTCCCGCCGTGGAATCCGCCAAAACCTCCTGGCAAAACCTCCCCGAGCGCACGCAGGCCCGCGAGCTCCGCCAACTCCGCCTCGCCGCGAGAAAGTTGGCCCTCGACGACGGCGTCACCGCCGAAGCCGAACGGGAACTCCGCGCCCGCCTCGAGGCGATCGCCGCCAAGGCCGGTTGCGTGCTTGTTTTTCAAACTCCCGAAGCTCCATGAGACTCCTGCTCGTCGACGGCCACTATTATCTCTACCGCTCCTTCTTCGCGATCCGGGGCCTCAAAAACTCGCGCGGCGAGCCGACGAACGCGATCTACGGATTCTTTAAAGCGATCCGGAAAATGCTCGCCGATGTGAAGCCCGACCGCGCTGCCGTGATCTGGGATTGCGGTCTGCCCGCCCGCCGCACGGAACTCCAGCCCGACTACAAACAAAACCGCACCGAGATGCCCGACGACCTCCGCCCGCAGGAGGATTGGCTCCAAAAAAACACACCGCTCCTCGGCGTGGCCTGCCTGGAAATTCAAAATACCGAGGCCGATGACCTCATTGCCTCGTATGCCGTCCAAGCCCGCCGCGAGGGCGCCGAGATCGTCATCGCGACGAACGACAAGGACATCCTGCAACTCGTGGGCGACGGGATTTCGATCTACTCGACGGTGAAAAACGACATCAAGGAAGGCGGTTTCGCCCTGCTCGGCACCGAGGCCGTTCGTGGAAAATGGGGCGTCGATCCCGTGCACATCGCCGATGTTCTGGCGCTCACCGGCGACAGCTCCGACAACATCCCCGGCGTTCCCGGCATCGGAGAAAAAACCGCCGCCGCTCTGGTGAATGCCCACGGTTCCATCGCCCAAATCCTCGCCAACCCCGCCGTCATCCCGAACGCCAAGCTCCGCGAAAAAATCGCCACCCACCACGACCTCATCGTCGCCAACCGCGAGATGGTGCGCCTCGACGACCACCTCGCCCTCCCCTTGCCCTGGATGTCGCTGGAAATCCACCCGCGCTATCCCGAACTGATCGCCGCCATCCGCGACTGCGAATTCAAATCCCTGCTCAAGGAAATCGAGGACGAAGCCGGCGTGTCCTTTCAGGCTCCAGTGCCAACAGGAATCCAAGGCGAGCTTTTTTAAGGAGAAAATCCATGGCAACAGCAACCAGCTTCACCGAATTAGACAGCACCCAAAGCAGAAATGCCATGCACCCCCCTTGCCCTTCTTGTAATCAGTTCCCATGCCCATGAGTCCGAAAATCCGACGAGCCTTTGCTTATTTTTTCCGCGCGTGCCGTCTGCGGTGTGTTGAGTGCGGCACGAAGCCGATTTTCATGCCGTTGCTAAAGATCCGTTCGCTGCGGGACTACTTTGCGCCGCTGGATGGTTGCCCGCGCTGTGGCTATGCCTACGAGCGCGAGACCGGATATTTCCTTCTTGCGATCTGGGCCATTAACTACGGGGTTGGCAGCCTCATCGGTATCTCGCTTTATTTTTATCTCGAGTGGAATTGCCACCTCGAGTTGCCGGTGCTCCTTGCCTCGGTCGTGCTGCCAGTTGTCGGCTTCAACCTCTTTTTCGTCCGTCACGCCAAGGCCCTCTTTCTCGCGCTCGACCACTATTTCGACCCGCATTTGCATGATGACGGCTCCAATGGCGATGGCGGCAGTGGAAAACAAAACCCGCCACCTGCTCCCGCGCCGACTGCGCCGCAAACCTCGCCTGTTCCGTCCGAGCCGGCAGCGTTGGTTTGATCTCATGAGCCCCCACATCCTCAAACTGAACTGCCCGGATGCCGTGGGGTTGCTGGCGCGTGTGACCGGGTTTATCGCCGCCTCGGGCGGAAACCTGCTCGATGTCAGCCAATACACGGATACCGCCTCGAAGTGGTTTTTTGCGCGCCTCGCCTTCACCGGCGGCCGCATCGAATCGGAGGCCTTCCGTGCCGAGACGGAAAAACTCGCCGGCGAAATGCGCGCGGAGTGGACGCTCCGCCCCGCCGCCCGCCCGGTTCGCACGGTCATTCTGGTGAGCAAGGAGGACCACTGCCTTGCCGACCTGCTGTGGCGCTGGCGTTCGCGGGAGTTGAATATCGAGATTCCCGCCGTGATCTCGAACCACGACACCGCGCGCAGTCTCGTCGAGCGCGAAGGGATTTCTTTTGAAAAAATAGACTTCGCCGCTGACAAGGCCGCCGCTTTTGTGCGACTCGAGGCCCGGTTGCGTGAGCTTGGGGCGGAACTGGTGATTCTTGCGAGGTTCATGCAAATTCTCCCCGATTCGATCTGCCGGAAATTTGCCGGGAGGGTGATCAATATCCACCACTCGTTTTTGCCCGCCTTTGTCGGGGCGAATCCGTATCGGCGGGCGTTCGAGCGGGGGGTGAAACTCATCGGCGCCACTTGCCACTACGCCACCGAGGATTTGGACGAGGGCCCGATCATCGAGCAGGAAGTGTCTCGCGTAGAGCACTACCACGAGCCCGAGGATTTGGTTCGCCTCGGCCGCGACTGCGAGCGATTGGCCCTCGCCCGAGGGGTGCGCTACCATGTCGAGGACCGGGTTCTGGTCCACGGCAACCGGGCGATTGTTTTCCGGGACTAACCCTCGATCAGCTTTTTAGCGGCGGCGAGGGCTTCGGGGATTTTGGCGGTGTCTTTGCCGCCGCCGCGGGCGGAGTCGGGCTTGCCGCCGCCTTTGCCTCCGACGATCGGGGCGGCGGTTTGGATCAGCTTGCCGGCTTGGATTTTCGAGATATGGGCGGAGCTGACACTGGCGCATAGGGCGACGGCGTTGTTGGCCGATCCGGCCAGGATGGCGACGCCGTCGAAGGTCGGTTTGAGGGCATCGAGCACGGCTTGGAGGTAATCGCCATCGACCGCGCCGAGGTGTGCGGAGAGGAAGGGGATGCCGTTGAGGTTTTCGGCTTTGGCGGCGAGGTCCTTGGCGCTTGCGGCGGCTTCTCGGGAGCGGGCGGCTTTGAGGGTTTTCTCGAGTTCCCTTTGGTGCGTGAGGAGGGCTTCAAGTTTCTTCTCGATCTCAGCGGCGGGGGAATTCAAGAGGCGCGCGATTTCTTGGAGGCGCTGGGTTTCGCTGGCGGCGAGGGTGCAGGCTTCGAGGCCGGCGACGGCTTCGATGCGGCGGACTCCGGCGGCGATGGCGGCTTCGGAGAGGATGCGGAAGAGGCCGATCTCCCCGGTGGCGCGGGTGTGCGTGCCAGCGCAGAGCTCCATCGAGTAGCCGTCCAGCTTCGCGGGCGTGCCGCCGATTTGGACCACGCGAACGGTGTCGCCGTATTTGTCGCCGAAGAATTGCATGATGTCAGCTCGGCCGCGGACCTCGGTGTAGGGGACTTCGGTCCAGCTTACAGGGGCATTCGCGAGGATGCGTTCGTTCACAAGGTTTTCGATGTCGCGGACCTGCTGGGGCGTGAGCGGGGCGCTGTTGAAATCGAACGAGAGTTTTTCGGGAGAGACGGAGGATCCTTTTTGTGTGGCGTCCTTCGAGACGACTTCGTGGAGCGCCCAGTGGAGGAGGTGGGTGACGGTGTGGTGGCGCTGGATTGCTGCGCGGCGCGGGCCGGTGACCGAGATTTCGACCTCGGAACCCACGGCGGGGGCGTCGGCGGAGTCGAGGAGGTGAAGGTAGGTGTGACCGGTTTTCTGGGTGTTCGTTACATGCCAAAGCTGGCCGGAGCCGGTGATCTCGGCGGTGTCGCCGATCTGGCCGCCCATCTCGGCGTAGCAGGGGGTGGTGTCGAGGATGACGGCGGTTTTGTTTTTGATCGAGACGACCTCAAGGACGCGGGCTTTTTCGGCGAGGGACTCATAGCCGGTGAAGCGGGTGGGGGTGGTGGTTTCGATCTCGGAGAGAGTGATGACTTCCTTCTTCTGCGCGGCGCGGGCGCGGGCGCGCTGGGCTTCCATGAGGGTCTCGAATCCGGCGGTGTCCACCTTGAGTCCGCGTTCGCGGGCCATGAGTTCGGTGAGATCGAGCGGGAAGCCTTGTTCGTCGTAGAGTTTGAAGGCAAAGGCGGCGGTGATGTCGCCTTTGGCGGCTTCTTCATTGAAGAGGGCGATGCCTTTGTCGAGGGTGCGGTTGAAGGTTTCCTCCTCGAGTTTCAGGACCTGCTCGATGTGTTTTTGCTTCGCGCGGATTTCGGGGAAGACATCGCCCATGGTGCGGGCGAGGACATCGACGAGCTTGTGGAAGAAGGGCTCGTGCAGGCCGAGCGAGCGGCCGTAGCGGACTGCGCGGCGGAGGATCCGGCGCAAGACGTAGTTGCGGTCCGTGTTTCCCGGCTGGATGCCGTCGGCGATGGCGAACGAGAGGGTTCGGATGTGGTCGGCGATGACGCGGAAGGCGACATCGTTTTTCTCCTGCTCCGTGTCGCCGGTGGAGCCGCTGGCGGGGAGGGTGGAGCCGTAGGTGCGGCCGCTGAGTTTTTCGAGTTCGTCGAAGATCGGACGGAAGATGTCGGTCTCGTAGTTCGAGATGCGGGCGTTGGCGAAATCGGTGAGGTTTTTGGTGCCTTGGATGATCGAGGTGACGCGCTCGAAGCCCATGCCGGTATCAACATGGCGCGCGGGGAGCGGGCTGAACGAGCCGTCGGGATTCGCGTTGAACTGGATGAAGACGAGGTTCCAAATCTCGATGCACTCGGCGGAGCCTTTGTTGACGAGCGCGCCACGGGTGTCGCCAGCGGGGGTGAGGTCGACATGGAGTTCCGAGCAAGGGCCGCAGGGGCCGGTTTCGCCCATCATCCAGAAGTTGTCCTTCTTGTTGCCGTTGACGATATGGACGGCAGGATCGAGTCCGGCGGCGCGGAATTTTTCGGCCCAGAAACTCCAAGCCTCCTCGTCGCGCGAGGCGGGGTCGCCGGGTTCGGGGTTGTAGATCGTCGCATAGAGGCGAGAGGCGGGGAATTTCCAGCGGTCGATGACGAGTTCCCACGCCCAGTCGATCGCCTCTTTTTTGAAATAGTCGCCGAACGACCAGTTCCCGAGCATTTCGAAAAAGGTGTGGTGGTAGGTGTCGAGGCCGACATCATCGAGATCGTTGTGTTTGCCGCCGGCGCGGATGCATTTCTGGGTGTCCGCTGCGCGCTGGTCGGAGCCTGGAATGGAGCCCGCCCACTTCGAGACATCGGGGGATTTTTGGCCCAGGAAGATCGGGACGAACTGGTTCATCCCGGCATTCGTGAACAGCAGGTTCGGCGAGTCGGGCATGAGGCTCGAGGAGGGCACGATGGTGTGCTGTTTTTCGCGGAAGAAATCGAGGAACGACTGGCGGATTTGGGCAGATGTCATGGCTGGAAAAATGTCGCGGAAGGAAAAACGAGCGCGCGCGGCTTGGCAATGGCGATCACTCGGCGGGGAGGTTGTTTAAAAACGCGGCGGGGACGAATGCGATCTCGGGCGAGCCTTCGATGTGGACGGGCAGAGTGCCGTCGTCTTGCGGAAATCCAATGGCGAGGGCAAGGACGGGGTGCTCGCCGGCGAGGGTTTCGGGGGTGTTTTCGGACAGGACGGAGAGGAATTCGAGGCGAGAAGAGGGTTTGCTCAATCCGGCGGCGGCGAGTGCGGCTGGCGTGGCTGGGGTGTAGCGGGAGGTTTTGGTGGAGGCTAGGGCTTGAAAAATCTTTTCGGTAGCGGACGGCCAGGCGCCGTCAGCGCGGCGGATTTCGGTTTTTGATTCGCCCTGTTGCCACCGGACCAGATCGACGAGGTCAGGATTCAGGCGGGCGAGCGCGCGGTCGCGGAGTTGGTCGAGATCGATCGCGCTCGACTCGGCGAGTGCCGGGGGAGCGGAGCCCCCGATGTTGCGGGGCTGGAGGCGGACTGGGACAAAGCCATCCGGCGAGGGTTTGCCGAGGGAGATGATCGAAGGTTCGGGTGAATTCTCGCTGAAAATCCGAATTTCCGAGAGCGGCTCGAACGGGGCGGGGGAGGCTTCTGTTTTTTTGTTGGATTGGTCGATCGAGGCGAGTCGAAGGGCGCTCCATTTTTTGAGCAGGGCTGCAACGGCTTCGTTGTCGGCCGCGGCGTCGAGGGGTTTGATGATGCGCCAGCCACGGCCTTTGTTTTCCAGTTCGAGGGTTGTTGTGCCCCTCTGGATTTCGATGCGGCGCACGCGGTCGGGATCGATTGACGCAAGGCGACGGTCGCGGAAGTTGTCGGACGGCATGGCGATCAACTTCGCGAGGTCGTTCGGGATCAGGTAGACCGCGTGGGATTTTTCGAAGGCCACATAGGTGCGGTTGCCATCGGCGCCGACTTTTCCAAAGAGCAGCGAAAGGGGGCGGTCGCCTTTGAAATCAAGCTGCAGCGTGCTTTTGAGAACGCCGTAGGTGGCGAGGTTTTGCTTGTCCTGGATTTCGGAGGGATCGATGCGGTCGAGCACCGGGGTGGCAAGCGCGGTTTTGAAAATGGCGGCGACGGCCTCGGGGTTGGCGGTGTCGGGATTTGCGGTTTCTAAAATCCAGCCGCCCTCCTCACGCTTGATTCGGAAGGATTGGTCGCCGTTGGTGATCCGGATGTGGGCGATGTCCTCGGGGTCGAAGTCGAAAAGCGGCGATCCGGGTTGGATGGTTCGTTCGGGTGACGACCTCCAACGCTCGGTTGTTCCCACAAACACCGCAAGGCCGATGGCCAGCAGGACGAGGAAAATCGTGGCGACGCGGCTCATGAGCGGCGTTTGACCCACATGACGAGCCCGGCGAATGCCGCCAAGCCGGGAACTCCGAGCATCACGGCGAGGGCGAGGCTGGAGAGTTGGGAATCAGTGAGGTGGAGGTTGAAGCGGGTGATGTTTTTGGGAGTGATGCCGGTGAGATTGCCGCGGTCGATGAGGGAATTCACCGAGCCGACGAGGAAATCGAGTCCCGGCGGAGTGAGGGACGGGTCGAGGGCGAATTGAAACGAGCCCACGACGATAAGGCGCGAGGTCTGGACATCCACGCGGTCGTCCTCCACGCCATCGCGATCGGCTGATGCGGCGATGACGAGCGGTTGGCCGTTGTCGATGCCGTCCTGATAAGCGACGCCCTGCGGTTGGTTCGGTGCGTAATCCGTCTCGCCCCAGAACTCCTCGGCGGCCTGGACGAGCGGGCGGATGCGGATTTTTTCCGCTTCGGCGTGGGGGAGGTCGAAGCCAAGGGATTGGGTGGCTCCCGGGAAAAACAGGTTCGTGCCCTCGAGGCGGCGCGTGGCCTCGGCGTTCGGCAAAACCTCGGCGGTCACTTCGCGGAGGATTCCAGTGGCGAAGGGGAGTTGGATCAAACGAAGAATGCGGTCGTTTCGCGGAACGACGCCACAATTCGCGAGCAAACCATGCATGCGCGGCGTGGAGGCGTTCGGATCCAACAACACGAGCAACTTCCCGCCGGCCCGGAGCCACGCGCCGAGGACGGCGGCCTCGCGCTCGTCGAGATCGGACTGGGCGCCGGCGACCACGAGGGCCGAGGCGTCGGAGGGGATGGCATCAAGGCCCGCGAGCGAGAGGGTTTTCACGGCGGCATTCTGGATCGAGACGGCCTCGGCGAACTTTTTGGCATCGCGAGTCGGAGAGGCTTCGCCGTGGCCTTGAAGGAAGTAGACCGTCTCGGACTTGGGCTTCAAAATCGACATCAGGGCGCTGGTGAAAACCTGCTCGCCCCGGAATGCCAGCAACACCGGCGCCCCGCCTTGCGCGACCCCCGAGAGGTCGAACTCGCCCATCTCCGCGATGTTCACGACGCGGCTCCGACCGTCGTATTCGAGGATCATGACATTGTCCAAGCCCGCGAGGTTGTAGTCCGTCTTGAGTTCCTGGACGCGTTGGATGTTTCGTGTGGGGTCGATGTATTCCACGCGCAGGTCGGAGCGTTTGTTGAAAAGCACCTCGTTCATCAGGCCGCGCAGGTCGGTGAGGAGCGGAGCGACGGGCGAGTAGAGGGTCGGCGAGGCGATGATGACGATATGCAGGGGTTTCTTGAACTCCTTCAAAACCGCCCGGGTCTGCCCGGCGAGGGAAAATTTTTGCGACCTCGAAAAATCCCGCCGTTCGTAGTGGGCCGCGCCGAGGTAGTTCACGAGCCCGTAGATAATCAGCACGGCGAGGATTTGCAGGCCGATGCTGATTTTGATGCCTGTCCGTGGCGGCTTCATGCCTTCCACCTCCGGTATTGGAAGATGTGGAAGGTCGCGAACAGCACGACGAATGTGGAGGAGAGGTAGAACACCACAGGGCGCGTGTCGAAGATGCCGCGCGAGAAATCCATCATATGTTCGATCGGAGAGAAATAGTAGGTCGCCTCGCGGAGGGCGGTGCCGGTCGAAGGAATGAAAAACGCCAGCAGGCCGATGAAAAACAGGCAGAGGATCGCGCTGAAACAAACCACCGCCGCCACGATCTGGTTGTCGGTGAGAGCGGAGGCGAGGCAACCGATCGCTGTGAAAAGGGAACCCATCAGAAGCAACATCGCATAGGCGCCAACATAGCTCCCCGCCGCACCGGCGGCGTCGACGCCGGTCACCGTCTCGAATGCCGTGAAATACAGCAGGCTCGGTGCCCACAGGATGGCGTAGAAAAACAGGCAGCCCGCGTATTTGGCCAGGACGACCTGGAAGTCCCGCACCGGCGCGGTCATCAGGGTCTCGAGCGTTCCCATTTTCGATTCCTCGGCGAAGACGCGCATCGTGATCAGAGGGAAGACCAGCACGAGCGGAATCCAGAAATACACGGTGTTGAAAAACGCCTCGACCATCGTGGTTGTGCCGGGGCTGTGGTTCAGAAGTGAGATGCCCGCGTGGAAGTTGAAGCCCGTGACGACGAGGAAAAAGCACATCACCACATAGGCCAGCGGCTGGTGGAAGGCCGACGAAACCTCGCGGCCGAAGAGGATGAAAAAGCGTCGCATGGCCTAGAAGTTCTCCTCCCCGCCGGTGACTTCGGCAAAAACCCGCTCGAGCGTCACGGGCGGGCGGCTGATTTCGCGGACGCGCCATTTTTTCTCCACCGCGTGCTGGAAAAGCGCCTCGCGCGGATCGCGGTCCGGCACCGCCTCGATCGTGAAAACCGTCCAATCCCCATCCCGCCGGTGCGACACGGCCTGGACGCCCTCGAGTTGGCGGAGTTCCGTGGCGGCGGCACGCGGGTCGGCCACAATGGCATCGAAAAGAATGTGTCCCGCCTGGCCGAGGCGGGCGCGGAGGTTTTGCGGGGTGTCCAAAGCCTCGATCCGGCCTTTGTTGATGATGATCACCCGCGAGCAAAGCATTTCGACCTCGGGGAGGATATGGGTGGAGAGCAGGATCGTGTGGTGGCGGCGGAGGTTGCGGATGAGATCGCGGACGAGGCGGATTTGGTTCGGGTCGAGTCCGATCGTCGGCTCGTCGAGGATGAGGAGGTCGGGTTCGTGGATCATGGCATCGGCCAGGCCCACGCGTTGCCGGAAGCCTTTCGAGAGTCGCCCGATGATTTTTTTACCGACCTCGTCGAGGCCGCACATTTCGAGCACATCGCCCACGCGCTCGGTGAGGCGGCGTTGGGGAACACCCTTCAATCCCGCGCGGTAGCGGAGGAATTCTGCGACGCGCATGTCGAGGTAGAGAGGGACATTTTCGGGCAGGTAGCCGATGTGCTCGCGTGCCTTGAGCGATTGGGAAAACACATCGAATCCCGCGACGCTGGCCCGCCCGGAGGTTTGGGGGAGGTAGCCCGCGAGCATCCGCATCGTGGTCGATTTTCCGGCGCCGTTCGGGCCGAGGAATCCCACGATCTCGCCCTTCTCCACGGTGAAGTCGATCCCGTCCACCGCGGTGACGGCACCGAAGCGTTTCGTGAGTTGTTCGACCTTGACCATGAAGCCGCGAATCTTAACGCCCGTGTCCTTCGGGTTGGAAGAAAAACACTCCCGCCCTGCAGACTTGGGGAGCTTTTTTGATTTCACGCATTCGCCAGTTTGCGTTTGATCAAAAAAGTTCGCGGCCCTTGCGGCGCGGCGTTCGTATCGAAAAGCTCAAACCCTTTAAAAAACCATGTCCACCGAATCCAAGTGCCCCTTCAACCACGGTCAAATCCCCGGCTCCGGCCCCACCAACCGCGATTGGTGGCCGAACCAGCTCGACCTTCGCATCCTGCACCAGCACACCGCCGAGTCGAACCCGATGGGCGAGGATTTTGATTACGCGAAGGAGTTCCAGACACTCGACCTCGCTGCGGTGAAGAAGGACCTCGCCGCGCTCATGACCGATTCGCAGGATTGGTGGCCCGCCGACTTCGGCCACTACGGTCCGCTTTTCATTCGCATGGCTTGGCACAGCGCCGGCACTTACCGCACGGGTGACGGACGCGGCGGTGGAGGAAATGGCAGCCAGCGGTTTGCTCCGCTCAATAGCTGGCCCGACAACGGCAACCTCGACAAGGCCCGCCGCCTCCTCTGGCCGATCAAACAAAAATACGGCCGCAAACTTTCCTGGGCGGACCTCATGATCCTCGCCGGCAATGTCGCGCTCGAGACGATGGGTTTCAAAACCTTCGGTTTCGCCGGCGGCCGAGCTGACATCTGGGAGCCCGAGGAAGATATCTACTGGGGCTCCGAGGGCAAATGGCTCGAGGACAAACGCTACTCCGGCGACCGTGATCTGGAGAACCCGCTCGCAGCCGTGCAGATGGGCCTTATTTATGTGAATCCCGAGGGGCCGAATGGGAACCCCGACCCGGTCGCCGCAGCGCGCGATATCCGCGAGACCTTCGCCCGCATGGCCATGAACGATGAGGAAACCGTCGCGCTCATTGCCGGTGGCCACACTTTCGGCAAATGCCACGGCGCCGGTGATGCCAAAAATGTCGGCCCTGAGCCCGAAGCCGCCCGGATCGAGGAGCAGGGCTTTGGTTGGATGAGCGCCTACAAATCCGGCAAAGGCGGTGACGCCATCACCAGCGGACTCGAGGTCACTTGGACCCAGACTCCGACCCAGTGGAGCAATTACTATTTCGAAAACCTCTTCAAATACGATTGGGAACTCACCAAAAGCCCTGCTGGCGCAAACCAGTGGGTCGCCAAAGGCGCCGAGGCCGTCATTCCCGACGCCGCCGATTCCTCGAAGCGTCACCTCCCCACGATGCTCACGACCGACCTCTCCCTGCGCTTCGATCCAGCCTACGAGAAAATCTCGCGCCGGTTTTTGGAGAACCCCGACCAGTTCGCCGATGCCTTCGCCCGCGCCTGGTTCAAGCTTACCCATCGCGACATGGGGCCTCGGTCCCGTTACCTCGGAGCGGATGTTCCCGCCGAGGAATTGATCTGGCAGGACCCAATTCCCGCCGTTGACCACCCGCTCGTGAACGAAGCCGACCTCGCAGCTCTCAAGGCGAAAATCCTCGCCAGTGGCCTCAGTGTTTCCGAGCTGGTTTCCACAGCCTGGGCCTCCGCCTCCACATTCCGCGGATCCGACAAGCGCGGTGGCGCGAACGGCGCCCGCATCCGGCTCGCTCCGCAGAAATTCTGGGCTGCCAACGAGCCTGCTCAACTCTCGAAAGTCCTCTCCGTCCTCGAGACCATCCGCGCCGAGTTCAATGCCGCCCAATCCAACGGCAAAAAAATCTCCCTCGCGGATCTCATCGTCCTCGCCGGCGGCGTTGGCATCGAGCAAGCCGCGAAAAACGCGGGCCACACGCTCACCGTCCCTTTCACGCCCGGCCGTATGGACGCCACGCAGGAGCAGACCGATGTGGAATCCTTCTCGGTGCTCGAACCCGTCGCCGACGGCTTCCGCAATTTCCAGAAGAGAAAATTCTCCGTCCCGTCCGAGAAAATGCTCATCGACAAAGCCCAACTCCTCACGCTCACCGCGCCCGAGATGACCGTCCTGGTCGGCGGCCTGCGCGTGTTGGGAGCCAATGTCGGCCAGTCGCATCACGGCGTCTTCACCCAGCGCCCCGGTGCGCTGACGAATGACTTCTTCGTCAATCTCCTCGATATGGCCACTGAGTGGAAACCCGCTGCGGGCGAGGAAGGCCATTACGAAGGCCGCGACCGCAAAACC
>CAWUMN010000027.1:0-13780 GCA_963923595.1 uncultured bacterium | reverse complement strand
GCACCACCTCTCCGATGCGATTACATCGGCCGCTGCGGGAATCGGAATTGGCATCGCGCTGATCGGCGGACCGGGTTGGGAAGCGGCTGACGACTACGGGGCGCTGCTGGCCTGCGCGATCATCATGATCAACGGCTCGCTGATCGCCAAACGCGCGCTCCATGATGTTCTGGACGGAAACCTCCCCGAAAATCTGATCGAGGAAATCCGCTCCCTTGCCCGGGAAGTTCCAGGCGTCGTGGACATCGAAAAATGCCGTCTCCGCAAAAGTGGCATCAGGCTTTTTGTGGAACTCCATGTCCTCGTGCGCGGAGAAACCACAGTGCGCGAAGGCCATGAAATCGGCCATATCGTAAAAGACCACCTCCTCGCCAAAAATCCCCGCATCCTCGATGCCGTCATCCACCTCGAACCCGCCGAGGCCTGAAGCGCCGGCCTATTTCAAATCCTCGGGCAGGAGGGGCTGGAGTTCCTTCACCTGCTGAACGCTATCCCGTCCGCACACCAAAATTGCGTCAGGCGTTTCCACCACCACGAGGTTTTGGACACCGCAGAGGGCGACCATCCGGCCGTTGGAAATGGCGATATTGTTGCGGGAGGCGTGCTGGACCACCGAACCGCGAGTGGAGTTTCCCTCAGCGTCGGGCGGAATGTGCGCAGGCAGCGCGGTCCAGGCTCCGACGTCGTCCCAGTCGAAATCCGCGATGACCGTCGCGATACAGCGGGCATTTTCCATGATTGCATAGTCGACCGAGATTTTGGGCAGCGAGGCGAACCGGCCGGCTAGGAGATCAGGCAATGCCTCGAAACTCACAAGCGCCTCGATGAAATCGGCGAGTGCGGGAACTTGCCGACGCGCCTCATCGAGGAAGGTCGATGCCTTCCAGATAAAAATCCCGGCATTCCAGAAATAGGTTCCCTCCCGCACATAAGCGGTGGCTTTTTCCAGATCGGGCTTTTCGACAAAACGCTTGAGGGTGTGGACGCCTCCTCCGACAGCCTGGCCCGTTTCGAGATAGCCGTAGCCCGTGGCAGGAAATGTCGGGGGAATGCCGAGCGTGACGACCGCTCCGTCGGCGGAGGCCTCGATCGCATCCGAAAGGCGCGCACGGAATTTCCCCACATCATGAATCACCGCATCCGCCGGAAGAACCACACAAACGGCCTCCGGATGAAGCGAGCGGGCGATGGCGGTGGCCAGCGCACAGGCGGGAGCGGTGTCGCGTTTCGCGGGTTCGGCGATGATGTTTTGCGCGGGGAGAAACGGAACAGCGGCGCGAGTGGCATCGACCTGCGCCCCGTTGGTAAGGACAAAGGTGTTCTCGAGCGGAACCAGACCCTCCATGCGGCGAACAGTTGTTTCGAGCAGGGTTTGGTCCCCGAGGAGCTTGAGGAGATGCTTCGGAGTGCTCTGGCGGCTCATCGGCCAGAACCTCTCGCCGCTGCCACCGGCCATAACGAATGCAAAGATCGGGTTTCGAGACATAAAAAACGCGTTATCGGAGGTCAGTAGCTCACACCCCCGGAAGCAAGGGCCTGATCGAGGAACTCGATCTCCTCGACGGTGAGCTTTTGGCGCGGAATCCGGGCGGCGATTTGCCGGGCCTCGGCGGTTCGGTTGTTCGCGGCCAGAACGGCTGCGGCGGCAGCTTGCCGGGAGTGTGTCATCTTCGAAATGTCCACGGGCTTTTCCTCGCCCTCCAGGATGTGCATGGCTTTGGCCTTGCGTCCATTTTTCAAGTGACCAAGCGCGGCGGTGGCGAGGTAGTTGGGATTGTCCCCAGCCTGCGCGAGGCGGGCCTCGACCTCCTCGATCGGGACCGGGACCCCGAGGATGTGGCGGCAAAATTGGAGACGGTCGAGGAGAAAGGCATCCTTGGCAAGGATAGGGCTTTTTAAAGCTTTCTCGTAAAACCTCAGCAAGCGGGCGGAGCTGCGCTGATCACGGGCCACAGGGACCAGAGAGCGCAATGCGGCAGAAGCGATCCGGGGGTTATTTATTACCGGTGACAGGTTTTTTTCAAAAAGCTCCCACTCGCCCGCGACGAGCAGACCAGCAAGAACCTCGGAGCGTTTTTCGGGGTTCGACTCGGTGGCGCGCAATGCCTCGGAGTAAACAGCGTCTGCCTCGGAGAAGCGGCCTTGTTGCTTGATGGCGCGGGCGAGAAGCGGAAGGCGGACGGAATCGTCGATGGAGGGAATTGGCTTTTTCAAAGCAGCCTCTATGGAGTTCCAATCGCCCAGCGCCACGGAGGCATCGATCCACAAACGCAGCCCATTCGGTCCGCTGGCAGCTTGCTGGAGCGGGAGGAGTTCGATGACGGAGCGAGGCTCGCCGACCTCCAAAAACCACTGTGCTGCTTTCAACCGATCGGCCAAAGGGAGATTGCGAAACGACTCCTCGGTTTGCCTCACCACCGAGGCGCGGGAGGCCGGATCGGTGGAAATTTCGATACCCGCCGCGTCGAGGCGAGAGGCGCTATCCGCTGCCGGATGGGTCCGGTAAAGCTGAAGCAACGGCCTGCGGTCGGCCGATGGCAGGTTGACGGCAAGCAAACCTTTTCGAAGCGCCTGGAGTCCCTTGGGGCCCTTGTCGATTTCTCCTGCGCGGCGGAGAAGGGCCAGAGCCTCGGCGCCGTTCAAATCATAAAGCTCCGCGTCGGCCATCAGAAAATCCGCGAGCGCGGTGAGACTATCGCTGGATTCGTTCGCCTCGACAGCGGCGCGCAGGGATTTTTCACGGCCGGCATTGTCGCCCTTCAAGGCGAGGATTTGGGCTTTGATCAACTCGGGAAAAGCCGGATCGCCTCCCATTTCACGATTTTTCGCGGCCGCAGTGCAGGCTTGTTCATCGTGCCCATGTCTGGCTGCGGATAGCGCCGCGAGACGGAAATCCTCGGCTGTCGCCTCTCCCGATTCGGTCACCAATCCATGGTATTCCACCGCCACAGGATTTTCCTCGGCATCGAGAAGACCGGCCATCAAACGCGCCGCTCTGGGATTTGAATCATCCAATGTGAAAGCCTCCCTCAGAGTCTTGAGGGCTTTTTCATTTGCGCCAGCGGCGGCTTCGATTTCAGCCTGCTCGGCGAGGCGCGTGGCCCTGATGGAATCGATGATGTCTTTGCCGAAATAAAACCCTTTATAAGCCACGAAACCGATCAAGAGCCAAAAGAGAATCCGGTAGATCGTGTGACGGGAGAGGCCGAGATTCGGCTCCCATCGTCGCTGATAAAAGACCGGGCGCATCGGCGATCAGGGGTTGATCCGAACGGCGCGGGTCTTATCGAGTTTCAACACGCCTGGTTCGGCGGGTAGTTGGGCCTTGGGATCCGAGAATTTGGCTCCGTTCCACTGGACACTTCCACCTTCCACCAACCGGCGGGCGTCCGAGCGTGAACGGGTGGTTTGAAAACAAGCGGCGAACGCCTCGACAACGACGCTGAGGATTTCCCTCGAGGCTCCAGGCGTGAAAATTGGCAAGTCCGCCTGCGCGAGATCGCGCGCACTGAAACGTGTGTTGAAATCCTCCAAAGCCTGACCTGCCAACTCCTCGCTGTGGAATCGCGCCGTGATCCTGCGGGCGAGGCTTTTTTTTGCCTCCATCGGATGCATGCCGCACGGGAGGCTTTCGTGGAGCAAAATGTCGTAGTAGCGCGCCATCAACTCATCGCTGATGCTCATCAGCTTTCCAAACATCGACGCCGGCGGGTCGGTGAGCGCGACATAGTTGCCGAGGCTCTTGCTCATTTTCTGGTGACCGTCGAGTCCCTCGAGGATCGGCATCGTCATCGCGACCTGGCGCGGCATGCCCTCCTCATGCTGGAGGTCGCGGCCGACCATGATGTTGAAAAGTTGGTCGGTGCCGCCGAGTTCCACATCGGCCTTGATCATCACGGAGTCCCAACCCTGCATGATCGGATATTGGATTTCGTGGGCGCGGATGGGCTGGCCCTTGTCGAGGCGGTCGCGGAAATCCTCGCGCACCAGCATTTGCTGGAGTGTGACGCGGCTGTTGAGCTTGATGACCTCCTCGAAGCTCATCCCCTTGAACCATTCGCCATTGAAAACAATCGTCGCGCGCTCCCGGTCGAGGATTTTGAAGGCCTGCTCTTGGAAACTTTTGGCATTCGCCAAAACCTCGTCGTGGGTGAGCTGAGGACGCGTGACCGAGCGGCCGGTTGGATCGCCGATCATCGCCGTGAAGTCGCCGATGATGAGGATCGCATCGTGCCCCTGATCCTGAAAATCCCGGAGCTTCGAAAGCGCGATGCTATGGCCAAGGTGGATGTCGGGCGCGGTGGGATCGACACCGAGTTTGACGCGGAGCGGGCGGCCGAGATTCAGCTTTTCGGCAAGTTCCTGCTCGCTGATGACCTTGGCACAACCCCGGAGAAGAAATGAAATGTCGGACATATTAAAAAATCAGCGCGGTTTGTTGAGCAACTCGCGGATGTCGTCAATCGTCATCTTCTTTGAGATCCTGTCCGAGATTTGTTCGAAACCGCCCTGCGCACTGCCTTGAACCAGGAATGGGCGGCTCACGACGCTGGATGAGTCGGCATCCACGCGCTTACCAGAGCCAGAGAATCCCCCCGTGGCGGCTTCCCGGATCGGGAAAGCCGAATCCAGCTTTGCCGAGCGAGAAAGCGTCGAGGTTTTGGTTTCAAAAATACGATTCCCGAACCAGGGATTCTTGATTCCAAAGAACGAACGGGCACCCGAAAATTCCTTTGGATACGCGGACTTCGAGGCATCGAACACGGTGCGACCCACAGAGGCCTCGCGCATTTGCACTCCACCACCGCCGGTGAATCCTTTTCCCTGCATCGGGTTGGCGAGTTCCATATTCGGGCGGTTGATGCGATCGAGGAGCTTTTGTTCCTGTTGCTGCGCGCCGATCACGGAAGGAAAGAGCAGCAAGGCGGACAAAGCGGGTGCGAGGATTTGACGCATGATCGCACTGGTGACCGCAAAGTCAGCGGGGCGCGAGTTGTTTTTGCAGACGGAAATCGGGATCCGTCTTGAGCATCGCCTCGACCTCGTAGGTCTGACCGGGTTTCATGTCGCGCGTGGAAATTTTCTCCCGGTATTCGATCCGCTCGTTGGGATTGATGATAACAATTCCCTCTTGGCTTTGAAACGAGCGGTCATCTGACCAGCGGTCGATCACCGCGCCGGAGGAGTTCCTCGTCAGAATTTCAATACGCTGGCTGGTGGGAAAATCCAGACGGGCCATGCGGCGGGAGTTGTTACGGATCGAGTAGTCCACATCCACCTCACGCGTATTGGAGAGGGTCGGAGCCTCGGGCTTCAAGGTTAACTCCGCCTCCTCCCGGGTGGCCATCGGGTTGCTTAGATTCACGGAGGCAAACATGCCCGTGAGGAATCCCATGACTTGCCCGCTCACAGTCTGCGGGCCTTTTTTAATCAAGGGATACTGGCTGGACGGGTCGGCGGCCCGAAGGATTCTGTCTTCATTGGCGGTAAAATCCGCACCGGATACAAAAAAAGGCGTGCTTTCGTCCGGCGGAGTCCACTGAAAAGGAGTTGCGGCATCGCGGGTGTCCTGGGCGACGGCCACGGCCAACGGCATGGCAAGGAGGGCGGCGGCGAGGCGATTCATGGCGGCTAGAGGTAGCGGACACACCGGGCGGTTGCAATTCCCAAACTCTCGCCTACTCTTCGCGCTCTCCAACCTGCACCCATGCGCCGATCCATGCGCCGAAAGTTTTCTTATCTCGTCCTCGTTGCTTCCCTTGCCGCATTCATCCCGGCGACTTTTGCGGGAACCAAAAAAGGCCCCACAACAACCATTCGCCTCCATTGCGAAGGCTCTAGCATGGACGGACCATCTTTTGTAACAGAACTCCAACTCAACGACGGTCGAAAAATCCCGATCCGCAAGGTTCCGGCCGTGAACGAACAGGATATCACTGCTTTTTACCCATTCCCCGGAAACGACGGACTCGTTGCCGCCTATTTCCGCCTCGACGCGCACGGCGCGCACAAACTCCACCAACTTACGGTCGAGGACAAAGGCCGCACCGCTGTTGTCCTCGTGAATGGACGCCCGGCCACCGTGATGAAAATCTCCGGCACGGTGAGCGACGGAATTTTGTTTGTTCCCGGAGGGCTTCTCCCCGAGGAAATCGCCGCCTTGCAGTCCAAATTTCCTGTGATTGGACGCGAGTCGGCTTTTCGAAAAAAACAGCGCGCGCCCAAGCCGGAGGCGGTTCCATGACTTCACGCGCCGCCGTTTTTTTCCTCGCCCTGACGATGCCGATCCACGCGGCGTTATTCGATTGGCCCACCGAAAACCGCGCCCTACTCGAAGGACGGCCGCAGGATTTCTACATGTATGTGAACCGAAATTTCGAAGGTGAAGAGACGAAGCCCTGGGAGGGCGGCTCCTTCGGCTTCGTGCGCGGACCTCAGCGCCTCGACGGCGAGGTCGTCTATACCACGCTTCACGAAGGAATCGACATCGCTCCCACACGGCGCGATACGGCGGGAAATCCCCTCGACGCAATCCACGCCTCGGCTGATGGCTTGGTCGTCCATACCAGCCGCGAAGCCGGAGCCTCAAACTACGGCCGCTATGTCGTGATCGAGCACCAGATCGATGGCTCGCGGTTTTACACCCTCTATGCGCACCTCTCGGAAATAACTGTCCAACCCGGCCAACGCGTCTCGCAAGGCGACAAAATCGCCCGGATGGGTTTCACCGGCGCGGGCATCGACCGCGAACGGGCCCACCTGCATTTCGAGATCACGCTCATGCTCAGCAGCGATTTCGAGGCTTGGCACAGGAAGCATTTTGCGGGCAGCCCGAACAAGCACGGTCTCTACAACGGCCTCAACCTCGTCGGCCTCGACCCAGCACCGATCCTCCTCGAATCCTCGAAAAACCCTTCCTTCCGCCTGAGCGACCACTTCCGCAGCCGCAAGCCATTTTACAAAATCACCGTCCCCGCCTCCGCCGCCCTCTCGTTGATCCAACGCCACCCCTGGCTTGTGCCTGACGGCGAACCCGCAAATCCATCCGCATGGATGATCGCTTTCACCCAGACCGGCTTCCCCGTCGAGGCCCGCGCCGCGAACGACCCCGCCGGCGAACCCAAAGTGAGCTGGGTCGCGGACACGCACCAGTCCTACCACCACGCCACGAGGGGCATCATCGCCGGCTCGCCCAGCGGACCGCACCTCAGCGATTCCGGCAAGCGGTTCGTCCAACTCCTCTGCGGCGGGCATTGATTTGACCCAAAAAAATCGGCCAAAAAGCTTGCAAATCACCCACCCCTCGTTAATTTCAGCGCCCACTTATGGCAAAAACAGCATGGCTTGAGCGCAACAAGCGCAAACAGAAAACCGTAGAAAAATACGCAGCCCTTCGCGCGGAACTCAAAGCGAAGAAGGACTACGCCTCCCTCTCCCAACTTCCCCGCGACGCCAGCCCCACGCGTCTCGTGAACCGCTGCCGCGTCTCGGGACGCCGCCGCGCATTCCTCCGTCGCTTCCAAATCTCGCGTATCACTTTCCGCGAACTGGCCTCCGCCGGCCTCATCCCCGGCGTCACCAAGTCCAGCTGGTAATTTTTTCACGGGCTTCCCGTTCTTTCTGACCGGCGAAGCCCGGCCACGCCATCGGCATGTCTCCTCTCTGGAAACAAAAACCGGTCGTAGGCGTGGGAATCGGAGTCGGCCTTCTGGGCGCGCTCGCCTTGGCCCTCCGGCATCGTAGCCGCCAAGCCGAGAGCGGCAGGATTCCTGACGAAATCTCCCCTGCGATCTTTGCCACCCGCGTGGCGAACACACCCCACGGTGACATCGTTTACCATGTCTGCGGCTCAGGCACGCCGCTGGTTTTTCTGCATGGCATGTTCCTCGGGGCCTCGTCCTACGAATGGTCGAAGGTCTACACCCGCTTCGCCGTGGGGCATGAGGTCCTCGCCCCGGATTTGATCGGTTTCGGGGAATCCGAGCGGCCTGCCGAACCGCTCGATGCCGACAAACATGTCGAATCCCTTTCCAAATTTCTCCGTGCCGCTTGCCCCGGGAATCCCGCGATTCTCATCGCCAGCGGTCTGACCTGCCAAGCGGGCCTCCTTCTCGCCGCGCGTCACCCCGAACTCGTCTCCCGACTCGTCCTTTTCCTCCCATCCCAACTCCGCGAAACGGCCCAAGCCCATACCATGGGCCTCGTCTTGGGAAGCCTCATCCGCGGTATCGCGCGTTTCATCTACCAACGCCACACCTCCCGCGCGTCATTCATCCGGGCGTGGCTCTCGCGCACCGGCTACGCGAACCCGGAAAACCTCGCCGAGGAAACCGTCGATGTCCTCACCTCGTCTGCGCAGCAATACGGTGCGGAGCACGCGATCCTGGGCCTTCAGAAAAACCGGAAAAAATTCGACGCCACCCCACGCCTTGCTGATATCCAGTGCCCGACACATGTCCTGTGGCCTGCGAAAGCCGCCGGATTTCCTCTGGCCGAAGCCACCGCTCTCTGCCGTCAACTTTCCAAACCCAGCCTCGAAGTCCTCAATGATTGCTCGGCCTTCGCTCCGATGGAATCCCCCGAACTTCTCGTCCGCTCTTTGAAGCATTGGGTGGATGGCGAACTCGCCGGAAACCTTCCCGCCTGACCATGCCCGAAAATTCCGCCCAAAAAATCATCCTCGTCCGCCACGGTGAGACCGAATGGAGCCTCTCCGGTCGCCACACCTCCACCACCGACATCCCACTGACAACGCTCGGCGAGGAACGCGCGGCTGGCCTCAAGCCATTTCTCGCCCGCTGGAATTTCGGCCTTGTGCTGTGCAGCCCTCGCATCCGCGCCCGCCGCACCTGCGAGCTCGCCGGTTGGGGCCCACAGGCCGAAACCACGCCGGAACTCGTCGAGTGGAACTACGGCGACTACGAAGGTCTCACGACTCCGGAAATCCGGAAATCCGCTCCAGGATGGACCGTTTTCACCCAGCCTTGCCCGAACGGAGAAACCGCCGCCGATGTCGCCGCGCGGGTGGACCGGGTGATCGCGCGTGTTCGCGAGGCGGGTTGCGACTCACTTCTTGTCGGGCACTCGCATTGCCTTCGAGTCCTTGCCGCCCGCTGGCTCGATCTCGATCCCCTAGCCGCCCGTTTTTTTCAACTCGAAACCGGCACTTGGAGCCAACTCGGCCGCGAACACGGCAACCCCGTGATCCAATCCTGGAGCGCCCCGCCGGCGGGGAACCCCTAAAAGTAAAACTCGATCCCCTGCCTGCGGAAGTCGGCCTTCTGCTCGCCGAGATATTTGTCGCCGAGCTTTTCAAACCCACCCGCGGCGCGGAACTCGCGGAGGAACGCGTTGATTTTTTCCCGCAAGGCGGAGTCTTCGAGCCTCAACGCAACGGCCCATTGCTCCTTGCGAACCGGCGCGAGCAGGGCGCGGGTTTTCTCGGATTGCTCGCGGGCGTTTTTCCAAATGCTCATCTGGTCGTAGAGAAAGGCATCGGCCTTGCCTTGGACCACCTCCAGCACGGCGGCGGCCTCTTTTTCCAGCGAGAGAATTCTGGCCTTCTTGATGTTCGCCCGGGCCCAGATTTCGCCGGTGGTTCCTTGGCGCACAGCGAGGGTTTTGCCAACTTGATCGATGTCCGCCATCGACGCCGCATTCGATCCCTTGCCCACCAGAAGCGCGAGACCGGTGCCAAGATATGGTTCGGAAAAAGCCACAGAACTCCGGCGCTCCGGCGTGTCTGTCATCGAGGAAATGATGCAATCGATCTTACCGGTTTGCAGCGAGGGAACCAGGCCGGTGAAGGGGATGTTTTCAATGCGGAGTGGTCTGCCGAGCCTGGCTGCCAGCGCTTGGGCGATTTCCACGCTCACGCCCGTCGGCTTGCCGGAGGGATCGATGGTCTCAAACGGCGGGTAGGACAAATCCATTCCCACGACCAACTCATTGGTCGCAAGCTTGGGTTTGCAAGCGATGGCACCCCCCAACACCAGGAGGATCGCAAAAATCCCGCGAAGGAATCGCGGGGGTAAAATCACTGGCCTGATGCGCTCTCGACTTTTTCGCCGACTTTGCTGATCCCCTCGCCGACTTTGTAGACGGCATGGTCAACGGCAGCACCGGCACGCTGGGCGGGGCCTCCAGGGCCGGAGCAACCAACAAAAACGACTGAAGCAAGTATAAGGAGAAGTGGTTTCATCGCGGTCTTTCAAACATGACACCCCGAGTAAACTCAAGCCGGAATTGGCGTCACGGACGCAGGCGGGTTGAAATACGCCCTTTTGCAGTTGCGGGTGCGGATGGGGATCAGATAAACATTCTGGCTGCCCCAAGTTCCTATGGAAGAAACAATCGCATCCCGTGAGCTCACCATCGAGCGCAAGCACTTCATGATCGAACTACGTCAAAATGATCGCGGGCGCTTTCTCAAAATCACCGAGTCAGCCCACGGGCGACGGAATTCCGTTATCATCCCGAGCACAGGGCTGGACGAATTCGAAGACAAACTCGACGAAGTGCTCACCGAGGGCGAGGACACGGAATAAAGGAGCTCAAGGGAACGAAGCTAGGGAGGGTTTCTATGAATATTTTGGTTACAGGCGGCTGCGGCTTCATCGGCAGCAACTTCATTCGTCAAAGACTCACCGAAGCGGGTTCCCCGCTCCATAAGCTCGTTAATCTCGACCTTCTCACCTACGCGGGCAACCCCGCCAATCTCGCGGACCTCGCTGCCGACCCGCGCTATGTGTTTCAAAAAGGCGACATCGGCGATGAAGCACTGGTTTCAAAATTGCTCGCCGAACACCAAATCGATGCCGTGCTGAATTTCGCCGCCGAGTCGCATGTCGACCGTTCGATCGATTCGCCCGAACCGTTCGTCCAGACGAATGTCACCGGCACGCTCCGTCTTCTGAATGCCTCGCGCCATTACTGGAAAAATCTCCCCGAAGACCGCCGCGCCGCCTTCCGCTTCCTCCATGTTTCAACCGACGAGGTCTACGGCACGCTGGCACCAAACGATCCTGCTTTTTCCGAAACCACGCCGTTTGCGCCGAACAGTCCCTACGCCGCCTCGAAGGCTGCGAGCGACCACCTCGTCCGAGCGTTTCACCACACCTACGGCTTCCCTACCCTCACGACGAATTGCTCGAACAACTACGGCCCCTACCATTTTCCTGAAAAGCTCATCCCGTTGATGATCCTCAACGCGCTCGACGGAAAGCCGCTACCCGTCTACGGCGATGGACAGCAAATCCGCGACTGGCTTTTCGTGGAGGACCACGCCGCCGCGATCTGGCTCGTGCTGCAAAAAGGCCGGCTCGGCGAGACCTACAATGTCGGCGGCCTCAACGAGCGTGCGAACCTCGATGTGGTGAATACACTCTGCGCGCTCCTCGACGCCAAATCCCCCCGCCCCGACGGCACCTCCTACTCCGCACAGATCACCTATGTCGCCGACCGCCCAGGGCATGACCGCCGCTATGCGATCGATTGCACGAAAATCCAAAACGAACTCGGTTGGTCGCCCCGGGAGTCCTTCGAAACCGGCCTCGCCAAGACGGTCGATTGGTATCTCGCCAACCGCTCGTGGGCCGACGACATCACCAAAACCCGCTACAACCGCCAACGCCTCGGCTTTTCCAAATGAGCCCCCACGCCAATTCTTCCTCTGTGCTCTGTGTGTCATCTGAGGTCAATTCCACCCCCTGATATGAAACACAACTCCCAGCGCCGGGGCATCATCCTCGCCGGAGGCTCCGGCACCCGCCTCTACCCTCTCACCATCGCCGTCAGCAAGCAGCTTATGCCTGTCTATGACAAGCCCATGGTTTATTACCCGCTGTCGGTGCTCCTGCTCTCGGGCATCCGCGAGATTTTGCTGATTTCCACCCCAGAGGATTTGCCGCTCTTCCAGCGTCTGCTGGGCGACGGATCGCAATTCGGCATCACGCTCGAATACGCCGCCCAACCCCGCCCCGAGGGCCTCGCGCAGGCCTACCACATCGGCGCGGAATTCGTCGGCGACAAACCCTCCGCCCTCGTCTTGGGCGATAACATTTTTTACGGCCAGTATTTTTCCGAGGCCGTGGAAAACGCCGACGCGCGCCTCGAGGGGGCGACGATCTTTGGTTACCATGTCGCCGAGCCCAGCGCCTACGGCGTGGTGGAATTCGCGCCTGACGGCCGCGTCCTCTCGCTCGAGGAAAAACCTCAAAAACCGAAATCCAACTTCGCCGTTCCCGGCCTGTATTTCTACGACCACCGCGCCGTCGAGATTGCCGCGAATTTGAAACCATCCACCCGTGGCGAACTCGAGATCACCGACCTCAACCGCCGCTATCTCGAGGCGGGCAATCTGCATGTCGAACAACTCGGGCGCGGCACGGCTTGGCTCGACACCGGAACGCACGAATCCCTCATGGAGGCGGCTGAGTTCGTGAGCGTCATCGAACGCCGCCAAGGCCTGAAGATCGCCTGCCTCGAGGAAATCGCCCTTCGCAACAATTGGATCACTCTTGCGGACCTCGAAACGCAAATCGCCCGGCTCGGCAAATCCAGCTACGGTGCCTACCTGCGGCGCTTGCTGAAATAGGTAACTACTGGACCGGTTGCGCCGTGGTGGCGGGTTCGGCCACCGAGGCTTTGGGTGATTGATTGGCACCGAGGCGGTTCAACTGGGAAGAAGCCATGCGGGCAGCCGGGGACTGCGGAAATTGCGTGACGACCATGTTGAAACTCCGGCGGGCCTCGTCGCGCTGGAAGCGGCGCAGGAGAATCTCTCCCTCGGCGTAGGCGGCGAACGGCGCGGCGTAGCTTTGCGGGTATTGAGTGACCACTTGCTGGTAGGTCACCACGGCGGCGTCGGTTTTTCCGGCTGCATCCTGGTTTTGCCCAACACCGAGAAGCGCCCCGCCGGCGAGTTGGTGGGCGGGGAATTTCTCGAGAAATGTCTGGAAGGCTGCGGTGGATTTATCGAGGTCACCGGCGTCGCGGCGGGCGGCGGCCAAGCGCATCAAAGCGTCCGCCGCAGGCATGGTGCCGGGATATTTGGCGATGACTGCCTCGTATTCCTCGATGCCCGTTGCATCTGCTAGAAGCTTTTGAGCTGCGGTGGCGCGCAGGGTGGAATAGACAAACCAGACTCCGAGAGCAAGGCCACCCACCACCAAAAGGGCAAGCGCCCCGAGGATCGCGGCTTTGTTTTTTTCCCAGAATAACTCCCACTTCAGCGAGGAGTCATCGAGCGGCAGCGGGCCTTGGAGAGCGGGAGTTTCTGGATTGCTCATGGGATTTACGAGACTTTCGCACGGGCCTCGTCGGCGAGGGCGGTGCTGAGATAGCGTTCACCGGTGGAGCAACCGATGGTGACGATCAACTTGCCGGCGTTCTCCGGGCGTTTGGCGACCTCGATCGCGGCATGGACATTCGCTCCGGTGCTGATACCGCCGAGGATTCCCTCCTCCTTGGCAAGACGGCGGGCCATGGCGATTGCGTCCTCGTTGGAAACCTTTACGCACTCGGTGATCTGCGGCGCGCCGGAGGCGTTTTTCAGATGCAGGTTGCCGGGCACAAATCCCGCGCCGGTTCCCTGAATTTTGTGCGGGCCAGGCTTGAGCGGTTCGCCGGCGAGGGTTTGGGAAATGACAGGCGAGTCCTTGGGTTCCACCGCGATGGCCCGGAAGGAGGCTTTGCGGGGAAGAAGCGCCTCGACAACGCCGGTGATCGATCCGCCGGTTCCCACCGCCGCGACGAGTATGTCGACCTTGCCATCGGTGTC
>CAWUMN010000026.1:0-14452 GCA_963923595.1 uncultured bacterium | reverse complement strand
GCGAGGGATTCGTTCGCGCGCTGGCGGGTCATTTCCATGAGGCCGAGCTGGGAGATCGGGAGCACATGGGTGCGGGCCTTGTCGCGCTTGAGGCGTTCCTTGATGCGCTGGTAGACGGCCTGCTGGTCCTTGCGGTTCTTCATGTCGATGAAGTCGGCGACGATGAGTCCGCCGATGTTGCGGAGGCGGAGCTGGCGGGCGATCTCCTCGGCGGCTTCGAGGTTCGTCTGAAGAATGGTTTTTTCCATGTCCTTCGCGCCTTTGTTTCGGCCGGTGTTCACATCGACCGCGATCATCGCCTCGGTTTCATCGATGACGATGTAGCCGCCGCAGGGAAGCCAGACTTGACGATGGAAGGCTGCTTCGATTTGGGCCTTCACTCCGAAGCATTCGAAGATCGGCTGGGCGCCGGTGTAGTGCTGAATGGATTTTTTCGCGCGCTTGGAAATGTGGCCGACGATGTCCTGCATTTTTTCCACCGCCTTCGCGTCGTCGACAATGACTGCGTCCACCTCGTCGGTGAGGAAATCGCGCACGGTGCGCTCGACGAGATCGGGCTCCTCGAACAGGCACGCGGGCGCTTGCTTTTCCTCCATGCCTTTCTGGACCTGCGCCCATTGCTCGAGGAGCAGGCTGAGGTCGCGCACGAAGTAGCGCGCGCGCTGGCCGGCGCCGACGGTTCGCATGATGACGCCCATGCCCTCGGGGACATCGAGTTCGCGGAGGATCTTGCGAAGGCGGTCGCGCTCCTTGGGATCCTCGATCTTGCGCGAGATGCCGAACTGGTCGTTGAACGGCATCAAAACGAGGTAGCGTCCGGCGAGGCTGATGTCGGTGGTGATGCGCGGGCCCTTGTTGCTGATCGGGCCTTTTTTCACCTGCACCAAAACATCGGAGCCGACCGGGTAGATATTCGGCACATCCTTGTGGGTGATGCGCGGGGCTTTCTTTTTGTTGCCGCCTTCGCGGTTGATTGTCTCGATGCCGCTGTCGAGCGCGGCGGGGATGGCGTCCCAGAATTGGAGAAACGCATTTTTCTCAAATCCAATGTCGACGAACATCGCCTTGATGCCGGGCTCGATGTTGCGGACTTTGCCTTTGTAAATGCTGCCGACGATGTTCCGGTCGGTCTCGCGTTCGATGGTGTATTCCTCGAGCCGGTTGTTCTCAAGAAGCGCAACGCGTTTTTCGAGTTTCTCGCAACTGACGATGAGTTTGATGCCTGTTTTTTTCTTCAGGCCTAAAAGTCTTTTGACGGCTTCTACAATCATGGGTTTTTCGGATTTGGGTGTTGAAGGTTGGGCCGGCGCCGGAGCGTGGGCCGCTTGGGTGGAAGTGGGTGTGTCCTGAGGCGGGGTTGGGTGATTGTGGCGGCGTCCGCGACCGCGCCGACCGCGTCGGTGGCGACGGCGAGGTTGGTCGCCGCTCGGTGCTGGGGCATCGGAAGGAGCGGGGTCTGCGGGCGGGGTAGGGGCCGGGCTTTCCTGCGGAGGCTCAGGCGCGGGGGTGGAAGGTTCGGCAGAAGATGGCTCATCGGTTTTCTTTCTTCGCGGGCTTCGTCTCCTGCGGCTTGTCTTTTTTTCCTCCAAGGAAATTGAAGAGGTTTCCGATGGGATTGGATTTGGGTTTGGCGGCGCCTGGCTGGGCTCCGTTGGCGGCTGGTTGGGCTTTTTCGACACGGGGTTGGGTTTTGTTTTGCACGCGACCGGCCTCGTCGGCATCGGCGCGCACGGTTGGTTCGGCGGCGGGGCGGTTTTCCTGGCCAGTGGCCGAGGGGTTCTCGGCGGTCTCGCCGTCGTCGAAGAGTTTATTGGCGGCAGCGACTTCGCGACCGAAGTCGACACTCTCGGTGAAAAGGAAGTTGCCCTTCGCGGGCTCCAGCGCGGCGAGACGGATGTCCTCCTTGCCGCTTTTGTATTTCTGGATTCCATCGAGAATTTTCGCGGCGATCGGTGCAGAGACGCCGCCGCCGGACTTCGCGCCTTGGACGAAAACCACCACGACATACTCGGGGTTTTCAAAGGGGGCGAAGGAAATGAACCAAGTGTGGTTGTCCTTGATGCCCGAGCGCCAGAACTGGGCGGTGCCGGTTTTTCCAGCGGTGACAAAGTTGGAATTCCTCGCGCGGCTCGCGGTGCCACCATCGTCATTCACGACCTTCCACATGCCCTGCCGGACATGGTTGATTTGGTCGGAGGTCAATCCGGCGTCGGTCAGCAGATTGGCGCGCACGCGTGGCGGGTCTTGTTGGACAACCTTGCCGTCCTGCGAAACAACGCGGTCGATGAGTCGCGGGTAGTAGACCGTGCCGCCGTTGGCGACAGCGGCGGCGACGACGGCCATTTGAAGCGGGGAGGCGAGGACATCGCCCTGGCCGATGGCGGTGTTTGCGGTGAGCCCGTTCGACCAGCGCGCGCGGGGATTTACGGAGTTCAACCACTCGGGGCCGGGAAGGACTCCAGGGGATTCCCCGGAGATCGGGATGCCGGATTTCTGGCCGAGGCCGAGCATGTTGCCCATGGCAACGATCTGATCGATTCCTGCGGCATTTCCGAACTGGTAGTAAAAGGCGTTGCAGGAAACCTTGAGGGCATCCTCGAGTGAGAGTTTGCCGTGGGTTCGGTGTTTTTCCGCAATCCAGCAACGCATGTATTTGTCGCCGTATTGCACGCCGCCGGAGCATACAAACGATTTGTTTTCAATTCCGGCCCTCATGCCAGCGAGGGAGGTTGCAACCTTGTAGGTCGAGCCCGGCGCGTAGGCGCTTATGGCGCGGTTGACCATGGGATTCGTCTCGTCCTTGTTGATCCTGTTCCAATCGGTGGCGGAGATCGAGGGAATGAAAACATTCGGATCGTAGGAGGGGACCGAGGCCATAGCGAGGATGTCGCCGTTGCGCGGATCGAGCACCACGGCTGCGCCGCGCCCGACAACGCGCAGGGCCTGCTCGGCGATGTATTGGATTTTGGCGTCGATGGTCAGGTGGACATTGTTGCCTTGGATGGGCTCTTGGCGGCCTGATTCTCCTTCGATGACACCTTTGGCATTTCGGCGAAGAATCCGGGCGCCGGGTTTGCCCTTGAGATATTCGTTCATCGAAAGCTCGATCTGCGCCTTCCCCTCGACATCGGGCTCGTAGAAGTTGAACGAGCGCAGGTCGGGGAGTTTGTCCAGATCGCGAGGGGAACCGACATAGCCGAGGATGTGGGCGGCCATCGAGCCGTAGACATACCAGCGGACGGGTTTCACACTCACATTCACGCCGGCGAGGCCGAGGTTTTTTTCGGAAAAAAGGGCCATTTCGTCGAAGTTCAAATCCTGCCGGTAGTTGTAGGGAACCTCGCGATTCGTGCGGTAATGCATCTGCAGGGCGCTCGCGCTGTAATCCTTCGCGACGCCGAGATCCTCGAGGCGGGGGATGACGGTTTCGGAAACGATTTTCACGACATCGGCCTCCTTGAGGTCGCGTGGCATGTTGTGGACCTTGCCGCGATAGCTGAGCATCGGCAGCGTGCCCTTCGATTCGCGGTAGGCGCGGACCATGTCTGGCAGGTAGAAATCCACTTCAAAGCTAGCACGGTTTTCCACGAGCTTGACGCCATTGCGGTCGAGGATTTCGCCGCGCACGGCGGGGAGGCGGACGGTGACTTGCGAGCCGGTGCTCACGCGAGCGGCGTATTCGGAGCCCTTGAGGATTTGGATTTCCCAAAGCCGCCATGTGATCGCCCCCATCGCGAGCAACATCACCAAGCCGACAAAAAGAATGCGTGATCCGGCGCGTGGTCGCTTCATCTCTTGATGGTTCTCGCTTTGCGGGAGCCATCGGGAAGCAAGCGATCCATGTGAGAAAGGGTCCAGTAGAACAATGGCGCGATCAGCGCCGCCATCACTCCCGGCGCCAGAATGCGCCAAGTGACGGCATTTTCCCAAATGAAGTCTCCCCGTTGCCAGGTGATCACCGCGAATTGGATGAAAAGGTAGAGCGATGTGCCAAGGGCGCTCACGAGCACGAAAGGCAAGGCGTTCCCTTCTTTCATGGCGGGTTGGAATCCGTTGGCGACACAGCCGGATGACATGAAGAAGAGAATAGAGAACCCGATCGGGATTTCAACCTTTCCACCCACAACATGCAGATACATGAGATCGCTCAAAAACCCGGTATAGAGCGCGGCGACCAGCATGGCGGCGAAGGGCATCACCATGGCAGCATAGAAAAAAACCAGCGGCACGAGCAAAATATGGGCGCCGTGCATGCCATCCATCGCCGGCATGGCGTGTTGGAGAATAAACGCCAGCGCGACTCCGATGAAGAGGGCAGCCAGGTCGATCAGCGTCTTCATTTTTTTCCCACCAAAACAAACACATCCTCGGTAGAGGCGAGGTGCACGGCTGGTTCCACAATCGCCTGGCCGTCTAGCGGGCGGCGGATGAATTCCTTGACCTTGCCGATCACGACCCCGGGCGGGAAAGAGCCATGGGCGACCCCGGCTGTTAAAACCACTTGGCCGGGAGTGATTTCGGCGTTCTTCGACAAAAAGTTCATTTGAAGCAGGCCATTCGCGGCATGCTCTTGAATGCGGAGGCCGGAGACGATGCCTTGTTCGCGAGTTCCTTCGATTTTTGCACCGATGCGGCAGGTTTCATCGGTGATCAAAACAACGATCGCCTCGTTTTTCGATACCGTGGTGGTTTTTCCAACCAGCCCCGCCTCGGTGAGCACGGGTTGGTCGGCCTCGACGCCATCCTCGAACCCCCGGTTGATCCGGATGGTATTCCACCAAGTGGAGGCATCGCGCGATACGACTTGCGCTGGCACGAGCTTGAACGAGGCACGGTCGCGAAAATCGAGCGCGAGGCGCAGGCGGTTGTTCTCGGCCTGGATTTCGCGCAAGAGGCTGTTCGCGGCGCGGAGTTGGTTGTTTTCGGTGAGGAGTTGGCGGTTTTCCACCTCGAGTTCGTCGAGGGTTTTCAGTCGCTGGCCGACCGAGCCGATGTTTTCCTGAACCGCCGTGCTGGTGCGGAGGAACGGCGAGAAGATCGACATGAAGCCGGATTGGAGCGACTGCATCGCCGCTGTCGAAAGCGTCGACAAATAGAGGACCACCGCAAGAACGGCGACCACCAGCGCGATGTGAAGTTTGTTCATCCGGATTCAGGAAGCGGAACTTCCAATCCTCGGCATCAACGCCCGCTGGGACGCTCGGCGGAAACGGCTCGGAGAAATTTCAGCTCCGACAACGCGCGTCCTGTGCCCTCCGCCACGGCGCTGAGCGGATCCTCGGCGACATGCACGGGAAGACCGGTAGCCTCGGAGAGCAGACGATCGAGACCACGCAACAACGCGCCGCCGCCGGCGAGAACGAGACCGCGATCGACGAGGTCGGCGGAGAGTTCGGGCGGGCAACGCTCGAGGGTGATTCGCACCGAGTCGACAATTGTGGAGAGCGGCTCCAGTAGCGCCTCGCGGATTTCCTGCGAGGAGATGGAAATGGTTTTCGGCAGGCCCGCCACAAGGTCGCGGCCTTTGACTTCGAGGCCGACCTCTTTCTCGAGTTTGTAGGCCGAGCCGATCTTGATTTTGATTTCCTCGGCGGTGCGCTCGCCAATCATCAGATTGTAGGCCCGCTTCATGTAGTTCGTGATGGCTTCGTCGAGTTCGTCGCCCGCCACGCGCACGCTGCGGCTGAAGACGATGCCGGAGAGGGAAATCAACGCGACCTCGGTCGTTCCACCGCCGATGTCGACGATCATGTTGCCAGCGGCATCCTGCACCGGAAGCCCGACGCCAATCGCGGCCGCCATGGGCTCTTCGATCAGGTAAACCTCGCGTGCTCCGGCATGTGTGGCTGAATCCTTGACGGCGCGTTTTTCGACTTCCGTGATACCGCTCGGCACGGCCACCACGACACGCGGACGGACCATGCGGCGGCGGTTGTGAACCTTGCTGATGAAGTGGCGGAGCATCGCCTCGGTAACCTCGAAATCGGCGATCACGCCGTCTTTTAGAGGCCGGATGGCGACGATGTTGCCTGGCGTGCGGCCGAGCATGCGCTTGGCTTCGTTGCCCACGGCGAGAACGCGGTTGGTGCCTTGCTGAACCGCAACGACCGAGGGTTCGCGAAGAACGATGCCCTGATCTTTTACATAAACGAGTGTGTTTGCGGTGCCGAGATCGATGCCTATGTCGCTCGAGAAAAGTCCAAGAAGATTGTCAAACATCTAAAATGAAGAGGATTGGTGGCGGCTCGGTTTTTCAAATGGGGCGTGTTTCAGAGCACCAAAGAGCAAGAGCCTTTTCTTTGTAATTAGAGCCGCGAACATTCGGATTCGGCCCGAATTCCGTCAAGGTTTTGTTTTACTTTCCTGAAACTTGCTCAAACCTCCCCGGCGATCGCGTCGCCCATGGCGGTCGTGCCGACCAGAGTGGTTCCTGGCGTGTGGATGTCGCCCGTGCGGAGGCCTTTGGAAATCACAGTGTGAACCGCGCTTTCGATGGCCGTGGCGGCATCCTCGCGTCCCAGCGAGAAGCGCAAAAGCATTGCAGACGAGAGGATTTGGGCGATCGGGTTCGCGATTCCCTTGCCGGCGATGTCCGGCGCCGTGCCGCCACTGGGTTCATACATGCCGAAACGGGTGTCGCCGCCGGTGGATTCTCCGAGGCTGGCGCTGGGCAACATGCCGAGCGAACCGGCGATCATGGCCATCTCGTCGCTCAGGATGTCTCCGAAAAGATTCTCGGCGAGAATGACATCGAACGACTTCGGGTTTTTAATCAGCTGCATCGCGGCGTTGTCCACATAGAGGTGCTTGAGGGTCACATCCGGGTAGTGGCGTGCGGTGTCATTGACCACGCGGCGCCAGAGAACGCCATTTTGGAGGACATTTGCCTTGTCGATCGAGGTGACTTCGCCCCGGCGCTTGCGGGCGGCTTCGAAGGCGACCTTCGCGATGCGGCGGATTTCCGTTTCCCAATAAACCATCGTATCGACCGCGAAATCCTCGCCGCCCTCGTGCTTGATGTATTTGGGTTCGCCAAAATAGAGGCCGCCGGTGAGTTCGCGCACGCAGAGGACATTGAAGCCGCCCTCGACGGTTTTCGGATTGAGCGGCGAGGCGTGGGTCAGCTCCGGCAGGCAAATGGCGGGGCGGAGATTGGCAAAAAGCCCGAAATGTTTGCGGAGCGGCAGGAGTGCGGCGCGCTCTGGTTGCTCGGCAGCGGGGAGGGATTCCCACTTCGGCCCGCCGACGGAGCCGAAAAGAATCGCGTCCGCTTTTTCGCAAGCCGCGAGGGTATCGGAGGGAAGCGCGCTGCCGGCCGCATCAATCGCGGCACCGCCGACCAGCTTGTGGTCGAATTCGAGGCGGATGGAAAATTTCTTGGCGGCGGTTTCGAGAACCTTGAGGCCCTCGGCCATCACTTCGGGGCCGATGCCGTCGCCGGCCAGAACGGCGATGCGGAATGTCTTGTCCTGATTCATGGGCGGGCATTCAAGCGCGGCGGGCGGGGCGAGGCAAGTTCGGCTTCCGGCTTGCTCCGGCAGGCGCAAATTTGGTTCCCTGCAAGCGATGCTAATCCGTTTGATGAGAATTTCCGCCGCTCTGGCCATGCTGCTCCTCGCTTCCTGCGCCTCGGTGAGTGTGGAAAAAATGCGCCACACGATCCCTCCCCAAGAGGGTCCAAAAACGGCGCCCGACGAGATTTTGATCAGGCCGTTTGTTGTTTCCAACAAAGCCCTGCGGGTGGACCGCAACCCCGAGGAGTTGGAGAAATTCAAAAAGGAATTGCGCGATCGATTGGCCCAGCAGATGGCCGAGCGCTTCAAGAAACATGTGGCCAATGCACGGGTCGTGGCTGAAGACGACGCCCTGCCGCAGGGGAATTTCTGGCTCGTTTCAGGCGAGTTCCAGCGGGTGAACCAGGGCAGTCGCGCGCTCCGCAGCATCGTCGGCTTCGGTGCCGGCGGGACGAAGATGGATACCGTTGTGCGCATCTACGACCTCTCGCAACAAGAGCCGCGCGAATTCCTCACTTTTGAAACCACCGGCGGGTCGAATGTCTCGCAGGGCATTCTCGGGGTTCTTACTTTTCCCGTCGGCGGGCCGATGGCGTTCATGTCACTCGCCAATGCGGTGGACGGCGTGCGCAGCGGCGTGACCTTCGATACCAAACGCACCGCGCGCGAGATCACGGCGGTGCTTTCCGAATATCTCCACAAACGCCGCGCGCTGGTGGGAAAAAAACCGATCAAGCCGAAGCGGCTCGGTGAAATGCCGGAGTTGCTACCCGAGTAGGCACTCGACGACACGCGCGGTGTCGGAAAAATCTTGGAACAAGAAGTCCGGCTTGTGCCGGGCGAGCTCCTCAAGGGGACTGTAACCCGTGGCGATGGCGACGGTCTTGGCGCCGATGGCGCGGCCGCATTCGATGTCGCGCGGCGTGTCGCCGATCACATAAATTTTCTCGGGCGGAAACTCGATGCCGTGACGGTCGAGGGCGCGGGCGCGGGCGAATTTCCCAAGCTCGTTGCGGTCATGGTGGTCGTCGGCGAACGCGCCGAACTCGAAGTGGTGCCAGACGCCGTAGTGCGTGAGTTTGATCTCCGCGCCGCGAACGACATTGCCGGTGAGGAGGGCGAGAACCGCCTCCTCGCGCTTGGCGAGGACTTCCAGCAACTCGATCATGCCCGGCAGAACCCGCCCTTTGTGTTTCGGCATCCGGGTTTCCAAGTGGCCGAGATATTCGTCAAGCAACGCGGTGATGTTTTCCGGGTTCGGCGCGAGGCCGTTTTTTTCCAGCATGGCGACGGCGATTTTTTTATCGGTCGCACCGGCCAGAACAATTCCACCCAAATCCTCGTCGATTTCGAAGCGGGTCTTCATCGCGTCGCGCAAGGCCCATTCGCCCGCGCCTCCCGAGGCGATCAGCGTGCCGTCGATGTCGAAAAGCAACAACCGGCGATCACTCACCCTCTTCGTCCTCGTGGTCGTGATCCTCGGGTTCGGGTTCGAGAATTTCGCCGTGCTTGGAGAATTTGCGGTGGCGTTTGTTCGCGGGGAGCGGGCTGAGCGTCATGCCGATCGCACGGCCGACGAGCTTGGGATCCATGTCCACATGCGCCATGCCGGAGAGGTCGTTGCGCACGCGCTGGACGACATCCATGCCGAGTTCCTTGTGCGCCATTTCGCGGCCGCGGAACTGAAGCTGGATTTTCACCTTGTTCCCCTTGTCGAGGAAATCCTCGGCGTGGCGGATTTTCGTGAGGTAGTCGTGCTCGTCGATGTTCACGCGGAACTTCACTTCCTTCACCTTGCTGACGGCGTGTTTTTTTTCCTTCTCCTGCTTGGCGAGGTCGTAGCGGAACTTGCCGAAGTCCACGATGCGGCACACGGGCGGCTGGGCGTTCGGCGCGATTTCGACGAGGTCGAGGCCGAGGGCGCGGGCGCGGCGGATGGCCTCGTCGAGGCGCATGACGCCGAGTTGTTCATTGGTGGAGGCGAGGATCACGCGCACTTCGCGGGCGCGGATCCGCTCATTGATGCGAATATCCCGAATATTAATAACTGGTCCCCTTTGGCTGGTTGATGAAAGCGGCGCGCATTGGAATCAAGGCGTCCCGCATGATGGATGATGACGCGCCGAAAGCGCGCGAAAAACGGATTCTCAAGCGCCGCATGCCGACGATTTGGAAACCCGTGTGAAGCAAAAACCTTTGCGATCCATCATTTGATTGCGGACTAAAGACAGGAATTGCCAAGGCACTGCAAGGGGATTTTTTCAAAAAAATTCCAATGCCGGCATGTTATTCAGGCGAGTAGTTCCAGAACTTCTCGAACGCCTCGCACCAGTCGCGGTCCTCGACACGGCGCCGTCCGGCCTCGCCCATTGAGGCGCGCAGCGCGGGGTTGTCGGCGAGTTGGCGGATGGCATTGGCGAGTTCGGCAGCATCGTTGGCCTTGGTGACGAATCCATCCTGGCCGTTCGCTACGAGGTCGCGCGGGCCGCCAACATCCGAGACGATCACAGGAATGCCACTCGCCTGCGCCTCGAGGATCACATTGCCAAAAGTGTCGGTCGTGCTGGGGAACGCGAAAAAATCCGCCGAGGCGTAGGCCTTCGCCAAATCCTCCCCGCCGAGATAGCCGGTGAAAATCGCGTCGCCGAGGAGTCGCTTCAGCTCCGGCATGTAGGGGCCGTCGCCCACGATGATCGGCCTCACCGGCGTGCGCCATTCGGCAAGCCGCCGCGTCGCTGACACGATCAGGTCGAGGTTTTTCTCCTTCGATACCCGGCCGACGAAAAGCATCCCGACCTCGCCCTCGCGCAGGCCCCGCGAAGTCCAAAAGCTGCGGTCTCGCTTGGTCGGATGGAATAACTTGGTGTCGAGCCCCCGCGGCAGGATGCGGAGTTTTTCGCTGGGGATGCCGCGCTCGATCCAGCATTTGCGGTAGTCCTCGGAATTCACATAGACGATGTCGAGCTGGCTGTAGAACCAGTGCATGTAATTCCAGGTGAGCGTCTCCATGAACGAGTCGTCCGTGAGGATGCGGACATACTGCGGGAAGTCGGTGTGGTAGATGCCGACAGCGGGCAGGCCGAGTGACTTCGCGGCGGCGAGCGCGCAAAGGCCGGTCGGTCCCGGCGTGCTGATGATGAGTTCGGAAATTTTCTCGCGCTCGATCCAATCGAAAATCTGCAGCACCGGCGGAAAACTCAGGCGCTGGAGTTCGTATTCGGGCAGCTCGAACTCGCCGATCGGCGCGAAATTTTTCAAAGGAACCCCGTGGTCGGCGACCTCGGAGCGGCAGGTGGCAATCGTGAGGTCGCGCCCGGAGGCGACTCCGGCGGCGGTCATTTTGCGGATCGTCGTGGCCACGCCGTTCACATCCTCCAGCGTGTCAGTGAACCAGGCACGGCGTTTGTTTTTTAGGAAATCGGGAATGCCGCCGGAGAGGTCTCGCGCATTCGTGCGGAGCCAGTCGCGCTTCGGCAGGCGGAAGGCGTGGATGTAGGGGCTGAGCAACGCGGCGATCGGAGCGAGCGGGATGATCGTCTGGATGCTTTCGAGGAATTTGCCCTTCGAAATCTGCTGGATGAAATCCGTAACGAACCGGTAGCCGAGCCGGTTGGCGATGAGGTTCGCCATCAGGAACGCGCGGCGCTCGGCCTCTTCCACGCCGGCGGTTTCGCGGGCCATCGCGGCCTTGAGTTCCGGCTGGTTGAGCGAGTCGGAGAGCTGCTTCCAAAGCGAGCGGTTTCCGGATTTCGCGATCTCAAAAATTTTCCCCGTGAGAATGCCTTGGGTGAGGAATCCGAATTTGTCGATGAGCGAGAACTCGGTCGGGTCGCGCCCCTCCATGAAGCGCGAGGTAATCTTTTCGAGCAGCGCGGCGGTCGGGTCGCCGGGCTTCAGCGGCAGGCGGGCCTTCGCGTATTCGAACGCCGTGCTGTAGGTGCCGTGCGCCATCGCTAGGGGAGTTCCCGGCCGTCCGGCGGCGTGGCATCGGCCTTCGCGGATGTTTTGCAAAAACTCCTCCGCCGTGGCGCACACCGGGGTCTCGGTGAAGGCGCCGGCTGGATGCGTGCCGCCGTGGTCGTCGGAGCCGCCGGTGAAAATTTTTCGCCACGGCTCGGGATGCGTCGGCTCCAGGCCGGTGCGGGCGTTGAAAATCTCGATATGGCGTGGCGTGAGATTACCTAGGAGCGATTGCGCGGAGGCGCTCGCCAGCTCGCCGTAGCGGCCGTTGATGCCCTCGAAATGCCGGAACATCAGCGCGAGCTTTTGCAGATGCAGCGGGCCGAGTTTGCCGTTCAGGCTGTGGAAGGGATGCGCGACGGAGTGCGCGAGCTTTTGGGCGAAGAGGTAGCCTTGCAGGTCGTAAATGCTCTCGCGGGCCTTCTCGATCTCGCGGTGTTGTGCCTCGGTGAGTCCCCAGACGAGGACATGGATGCGGCAGTCGTCCTCCGGAAAAACCGTGGCGACCTCCTCGCCGAGGATCACATCCGGCATGTGGGCGATCTCGAGGCAGCCCTCGATCGTATTTTGATCCGTGAGCGTGACGAACCGCATGCCCGCCGCGCGCAGCATTCCGTAAAGCTCCAGCGGGTCCGAGGCGCTCGCCGGAAAATCCAGCCGCCGCAAGACCCAGTCCGCCGCGCGCGTGCTGTGGCGCGAGTGGATGTGCAGGTCGGTTCGTGTCGTCGGGTGGTTCATTCGCGGCTCCTTTGCCGGAGCAGCCACTGCTGATAGGTCATCGCCTCGCGGTCGGCAAGCGCCGCCCGGACGAGGGACAAAATCTGGCGTCGGATCGCGCGATGCTCCCAATCCGGCGGATGGATGCCGATGCGGAGAAGCGGGGAGGATTTGGTCGCGACGAACAGCGCGCGGTTCCACGCCAGGCTGCAAACCCGCCTCCACCGCGCCCGAACGCTCCAGACCAAACTCCGCGAGTGGTGGGTCACTCCTTTTTTAAAATCCACCACCGTCGCGATCCTCGTGGTGTAGTCGAATCCCGCCTCGCGCACGGCCGCTTCCGCCTCGCTTCCGAGCAACCACGCGGGCGCGATGAATCCCGTCGGCGCGATCCCCGCTGCAGCGAACTCCTCCAGCCCATCCCTCAAAAGCCGCGCCGCCACCTCGCACTCCAGATCGAAAAACTCGCCCTCCCCGGCGGTGTAGCTCTGCGTCACCAGTTTTTTGGCGAGGCCATCGTCCGGCTTTTGCCCGCGCAGGTGGAAATAGCCGTGAAGCACCGCCTCGTGGCCCTCGGCGAGCCGCGCTTTCAGCCAATCGCCAAACTCCGCGTCCACCGAAATCTTCCCGCGCCGGTGGTGGTCGGGGATCACGAGGAGCGAGGTTTTGTCACAACCCAGCCCGCGCAAATCCTCGAGAATCCGGTTAGTCTGCCGCCGGGTCGATGGGCTCACATCGTGAATGGAGGCGACTAGGGCCCGATCAGTGGGAGTTTTTTGCATTTGCCAAGCAGGCATCTTGCGCGAAGGTTGCGCGAATGTCAGACGAAAACCCGAAGCCATCCAATGACAACCGCCAGCGCCAAGGCGGTGGTCAAGATCCTCAACTCAACTGGCGTGGCCTTGTTCTCTTCGCCATCGCCTTCGCCCTCATCGGCGGCGCGTTTCTTTTCCGCGGAAACAATTTCGCGCAGATCCAGCAAATCCAATACCCGCGCTTCATCGATCTCGTGAAGCAGGGCAAGGTGGTGGTTTCCGCTGATTCCCCGCTCCAGCTCGTGGTCGAGGAGGGCCGCAATACGCAGTATTTCGAGGGCAAAGTGAAGCTCCCGTCGCCCGCCACCGGCGAGGAAGTGCCGATGCAATTCCGCACACCGATCTTCACGCAGTTCAACGGCTCCGAGATCGAGAAAGTCCTCGGCGACGCTGGAATCACTCCGGCCATCACGCCGAAGACCGACCTCCTCGCCTCGGCTATCGTGAGCTTTCTCCCGATCGTTTTGTTTTTGGTCATCCTCTATTTCTTCTTCCGCTCACAGATCAAAATGGCCGGCAAGGGTGCGTTCAACTTCGGCAAGTCGAAAGCCCGGATGCTCTCGAAGGATAAAAACCGCATCACTTTCAAGGATGTCGCCGGCGTCGAGGAGGCGAAGGACGAGGTTCAGGAACTCGTTGAATTCCTCAAGGACCCCAAGAAATTCCAAAAACTCGGCGGCCGGATTCCGAAGGGCATCCTCATGGTCGGCTCGCCCGGAACCGGCAAAACCCTGCTCGCCCGAGCCATCGCCGGCGAGGCCGATGTGCCGTTCTTCTCGATCAGCGGCTCGGACTTCGTGGAAATGTTCGTCGGCGTCGGCGCCTCGCGCGTCCGCGACATGTTCGAACAGGGCAAAAAATCCGCACCCTGCCTGATGTTCATCGACGAAATCGACGCCGTCGGCCGCCATCGCGGGCACGGCATGGGCGGTGGCCACGACGAGCGCGAGCAGACGCTCAACCAACTCCTCGTCGAGATGGACGGCTTCGATACCCAGGAGGGCGTGATCATCATCGCCGCCACGAACCGTCCGGATGTCCTCGACCCCGCGCTCCTACGCCCGGGCCGTTTCGACCGCCAGGTCACCGTCTCGCTCCCCGATGTCAAAGGCCGCGAGGAAATCCTCAAGGTCCACGCGAAAAAAGTGAAAATCGCCGAAGGCGTCGATCTCGGCGTTCTCGCCCGCGGCACGCCCGGCTACTCCGGCGCGGAACTGGCCAATGTCCTTAACGAAGCCGCCCTCCTCGCCGCCAGAAAAGGCCTCAAAGCCGTCACCATGCGTGAACTCGAAGAGGCCCGCGACAAGGTCCGCTGGGGCAAGGAGCGCCGCTCGATGGCCATGAGCGAACGCGAGAAAATCTCCACCGCCTGGCACGAGGCCGGACACGCGATCCTCAATGTCCTCCTCGAGCACACCAGCCCGCTCCACAAGGTCACCATCATCC
>CAWUMN010000025.1:0-14638 GCA_963923595.1 uncultured bacterium | reverse complement strand
CACCAGCCGCACGGGGATTTTCCGGCGAACCCATGGATGGACACTTTCGCGTGCGGCGTGGTATCCAACCCCGCATGAGCACCCTCGACGCCTCGATCCAGCAAGCCGTCACGGACGGAAAACTCCTCCCCGAATCCGCTAAAAACATCCACAGCCTTCTGGCCAAAAGCTCCTCGCCGATCGACCGCGCTTCGATCGAGGAACTCGCCGCCGCCGGGAACTGGGCGGAGTTGAACAACCGCTTTTTCCGAACCCTCGCCTTCGGCACCGGCGGTTTGCGGGGCAAAACGATCGGCGCCGTCGTCACGAAGGCCGAGCAGGGCCAACCCCAACCGCTCGGCCGCCCGGAGTTTGCCTGCGTGGGCACGAACGCGATGAACCCCTACAACATCAGCCGCGCCACCCAGGGCCTTGTGCATTATGTGAAGGAGCATTTCGCCAAGCACGGCCGCTCCGGAAAACCCGCCGTCTGCCTCTGCCACGACACGAGGTTTTTCTCCCGCGAATTCGCCGAACTCGCCGCCAAAGTCATCACCGACCTCGGCTGCGACGCCTACCTTTTCGAGGGTCCGCGCTCCACGCCCGAGCTGTCCTTTGCCGTGCGCCATGTGAAGGCCCAGGCCGGCATCAACCTCACCGCCAGCCACAACCCGCCCGAATATAACGGCTACAAGGTCTACTTCGAGGACGGCTGCCAGGTCACCGAGCCCCACGCCTCCGCGATCATTGCAAAGGTCAACGCCGTCGAGAGCGAAAATTTCCCGCCGGTTCCCGAGGCCCAGCGCGGCCGTGTGATTCCGATGGGCGCCGAGATCGACGAGGCCTACATGGCGCGCCTCGCCACCCTGCCGATCGATCCCGAACTCATCCGCCGCGAGAACTCGCTCAAGATCGTCTACACCCCGCTCCACGGCGTCGGCGGCGTGATCATCAAGCCGATGCTCGCGCGGTTGGGCTTCCAGTGCGATGCCGTCGCCGAGCAGGAAATTCCCGACGGCCGTTTCCCGACGGTGAAATCCCCGAATCCCGAGAACGCCGAGGCCCTCACCATGGCGATCGCGCAGGCCGACCGCACCGGGGCGGACCTCGTCATCGCCACCGATCCCGACGACGACCGCATGGGCATCGCCGCGCGCAACGCCGAGGGGAAAATGGAACTCCTCACCGGCAACCAGATCGGCTCGATCCTCGCGTGGTATCGCGCCTCGCGCTTTTTCGAAAAAGGCCTCCTCAACGACACGAACCGCTCGCGCGGCGTGATCATCAAAACTTTCGTCACCACCGATCTTCAAAAAGCCATCGCCGAAAAATTCGGCCTCCGCTGCGTCGAAACGCTCACGGGCTTCAAATACATCGGCGAAAAACTCGGGAAATACGAAGCCGCCATTCCCGCCAACCTCCGCGCCGACTACACCGCGCTCCCCGAGGAAACGACACGCCAACTCCGTCTGGAGCATTCGAGCTTCTATGTCTTCGGCGGCGAGGAAAGCTACGGTTACAGCGCCTCCGACTTCGTGCGCGACAAGGATGGCAACTCCGCCGCCGTCCTCATCGCCGAGGCCGCCGCCTACGCGAAATCCCAAAACCTCACGCTCGTCAGCCTGCTCGACCGCATCTTCGCCGAGTTCGGCGTCTACCTCGAGCGCGGCGAGTCGTTGACGATGGACGGCGCCGCCGGCGCGGCGCAGATCAAAAAACTCGTCGACTCCTACGCGGCCAAACCCCCGACCGAGATCGATGGCGCGAAGGTTGTCGAAATGCTCAACTTCGCCACCGACACGATCCACGATGTCGAGGGCGACCGCATTCCCGCCGAGGCGATGTTGATGGTCACGCTCGCCGACCGCCGTCGCGTGGCGATACGCCCCTCCGGCACCGAGCCAAAAATCAAATATTACATGTTCGGAGCGAAAGTCCCCGGCACCGGAAAATCCTTCACGCCCGCCGAGGTCGCCGAAGCCCGCGCGTCGGTCAAAGCCTCCCTCGCGCGCTTGTGGGAAAATCTCTCCGCCGACGCGAAGACGCGGCTGGGGTAGGGAGGAGTTCAAGCCGCACCCCAACAGAGTGGGGCTACAACGCGGCTTCAGCGAGCTTGTGCCGCCGTGCCGGCCACGCATTTCACGATGTGCGTGGCGATGTCGCCGAGAGCGACTTGCTTTTGCGCACCCCCGGCCTCGAACGCCTTCCGGGGCATGCCATAGACGACGCAGGTTTTTTCATCCTGGGCGAAAGTTTTCGACCCGGCATTTCGCAAGGCCAGCAAGCCCCGTGCGCCATCCTCACCCATTCCGGTGAGAATTCCCGCGACCGCCTTGTTGCCGACAAGCGGCGCGGCGGATTCGAAGAGCACATCCACCGAGGGGCGGCATTGGTTGACCTTCGGGCCTTGCTTGAGCCGGACGCCGTAGCCGTCCGCGCCGCGCTTCACAAGCACCATGTGCAAATCGCCGGGCGCGATAAGGACAGTGCCGCGCTCAAGCGGTTCGCCATCCACCGCCTCGCGGACCTCGAGCTTGGACAGTTCGTTGAGCCGTCTCGCCAGCGCCGCGCTGTAGCCCGCGGGGATGTGCTGGACGATGCAGATCGGCGGGAGATTCGGCGGCAGGACGGGGATGATGTCCTTCAGCGCCTCGGTGCCGCCGGTCGAGGAGCCGATGAGAATGATCTGGCCGGGGCGGGAATTGTTGATTGCCGAGGTGTAGACACCGAGCGGCGAAGGGGGCGCCGGTCGCGGAATGCGGGAAGATCCTGCAGCGGCTTTGACTTTCGAAATGAGCTCGCGCGCGAGGTCGGCGCCGAAGGTTCCGGCCGAGGGCTTGGCGAGGACATCCACCGCGCCGGCCTCAAGAGCTTGCAGGGCGTATTGGGAGCCCTGTGCGCTCAGCGAACTGAAAACCACGGATGGCACGGGATGTTGCGTGGTGAGAATTTTCAGAAAGGTGATGCCGTCCATTTTTGGCATCTCGATATCGAGCGTGAGGACATCCGGCTTGAGCTGCAGGATCATGTCGCGGGCCTCATAGGGATCGGCTGCGGCGCCGACCACCTCGATCGCCGGATCGGAGGCGAGCGTGCTCGAAAGGAAACGGCGGAAGATCGCCGAGTCGTCCACCACCAGGACGCGTATCTTCGCGAAACTCATTCGGGAGTTCTCAAACGTTCAAAAATCGCGTGCCGTCGCTTCAAGCAGCCTGTTCCGGCGCCAGGCGGGAGACATCGTCCGAGATGACTTTTTCGATATCGAGGAGGCTCTTCACGACGCCTTTCACCTTCGCCATGCCGAGGAGGTATTCCACGCCGACCGAGCCGCCGAAGTCCGGCGGGGGTTCGATGTCCTCGGCGGCGACATTGGCGACCTCTTCCACGGCATCGACGATGAGGCCGATGTTTCGGAGTTCGCCCCCCCGGGCGGGGAGTTGAACGACCACGATGCAGTTGCTCTCGGTGGCCGGAGGGTCGGGCAGGGCGAGCTTGGTGCGGAGATCGATAACCGGAATCACCTTTCCACGCAGGTTGATCACGCCTTTCACATGCCGGGGCATCTGCGGAACGGAAGTGATCGGCAGCATGGTGATGATTTCGCGGACCTTCAAAACGGGAACGCCATAGGCCTCGGCGGCTAGCGTAAAGGTCAGGTATTTGCCGGCGAGACGGGCGAGGGGGCCTGTTGCTTGCGCGGCTGTGGTCTCAGCGGGGTTTGCCATGCGGGTGAGAGTAGGATTCCAGCGCGGGATTTCGAGAGTTTTTTCGCCGCGCTGCCGACGATGTGATCCCTCGGCTTGATTGGAAAAAGCGGTTGGCTAGGATGCCTCTACCCAATGCGCCCGACGGATCAGCCCTGATGCAGAACCTCGCCCCGACAGATTCCGATTACGAACTGATTGCCAAGCTTGTCTACAAGCACAGCCGAATCCATCTCGGCGACGGCAAGCGCGAGCTTGTCTCCTCGCGCCTTGGCAAGCGGCTGCGCGCGCTCGGCTGCTCGAGCTACGCCGAGTATTGCGGCATGCTGACGAGGCCGGGTTCCGAGGAGGAATTGGCGCAACTGGTCGATGCCATCTCCACGAACCACACATTCTTTTTCCGCGAGCAACAGCACTTCGATTTTCTTGAGCGCATGGTCTTGAAGGAATTCGAGAGCGACCGGGCTTTCCGGCGCGACGGGTGTTTCCGCTGTTGGAGCGCGGCGGCCTCGACCGGCGAGGAGCCGTATTCCATCGCCCTGATGCTCGCGGCCCACTCGGACAAACAATCCGGATTCCGTTGGGAAATGGACTGTTCCGACATCAGCCGCCCCGCCCTCGAGACAGCCCGCGCGGGCGTTTATCCCGCCGTGAGAATCCAGGAGGTGCCGCCCAGCCTGCGACAGCGGTTTTTCCAAAAAGGCGTCGGAGCGCAGATCGGCCGCTACCGGGTGAAATCCGAAATCCGGAACAAGATCATGTGGCACCAGATGAACCTTTTTCAGGACACCTACCCGTTCCAGAAGAAGTTCCACCTGATCTTTTGCCGGAATGTCATGATCTATTTCGACCGTCCCTCGCAGGAGGCTTTGGTGGAGAAAATGTCGCGCCTGCTTGTGCCCGGGGGCTACTTGAAGATCGGCCACTCCGAGAGTCTCACGGGTATCAAAACCCCCCTCGTTCAAGTGCAACCGGCCGTCTATAAGAAACCCGCCCTGTGAGCGATGCGACGGAGCGGGTGAGGGTTTTGTTCGTCGAGGGTGCTGCGAAGGGCGGGGCGGCCGACCTGGTGGAGGGCGCGGGGGAGTTCGAGGTTTTTCGTTCCGCTCCCGATCCCCTCGCCGCCCGCAGCCGGATCGCCGAAATTCGCCCAGATGTTCTCGTGCTGGATCTCGAGATCGAGCGGATGGATGCGATGCTTTTTCTGCGCTTGCTGATGCAGCAGGCTCCCATGCCCGTTTTGGTGATGAGCTCGCTCACCCCGCAGGGTTCGTGGCTGGGGCTCGACGCGCTGGAATCCGGCGCGGTGGATGTTTTCGTCCGCTCCAGCGCCGCGCACATAGCGCCCGGTCAAAGCGGCGGCCTTGCCGCGAAATTGAAAGCGGCGGCCCGCACGAAGTTCCGCCAACCCGCGCCCAAATCCTCCCCGCGCGAGGAGGGGGGGGAGAAAAGCGGCAAGACGCTGGTGCTTCTCGGAGCCTCCACCGGAGGGACCGAGGCGATCCGCGAAATCCTCTCTCGGCTTCCCGCAAACCTCCCCCCGATCTGCATCGTTCAGCACATCCCCTCCGATTTCAGCGGGCTTTTTGCCGACCGACTCAACTCCTATTGTGCAATTTCGGTGAAGGAGGCGGAAAACGGCGACCTGCTCAGGTCCGGGTGTGCCTTTGTCGCGCCGGGGAACAAGCACATGGTTTTGGCCCGCGATTCCTCCGGCAAACTTTCCGTGAAAATCCGCGACGGCGAAAAAATCATGCACCACCGGCCATCGATCGATTTGATGTTCGAGTCGGCGGCGGCCTTGGCGGGTTCGCAGGTGGTGGCCGGCCTGCTGACCGGTATGGGACGCGATGGCGCGAGCGGCCTGCTCAAGCTTCGTCAGGCGGGTGCGCGAACCTTTGCGCAGGATGAGAAGTCCTGCGTTGTTTACGGGATGCCCCGCGCGGCGGCGGATTTGGCGGCGGCGGAGAAAATCCTGCCCCTCGGCGAGATCGCCGCGTTTATTGCGCGCTCCTGTGCGGCCCGGACGCCTCAGGAAGGCTGAAGGGCGGGAGCCGCAGCCTGCACGAGCTCGCGCGGGTCGAGGATCAGGCCCACCCGGCCGTCGCCCATGATTGCGGCACCGGCCACGCATTTGTTCGATTTAAACCGTTCGTCGAGGCTCTTGATGACTACCTCCTGTTTGCCGATGAGTTCATCCACCATGATGCAACGGCGCTGGCTGGCGGATTCAACCACGATGAGAAGTCCCTCGCAGGGTTCGGTGGTCCGGGGGGTGATGTGGAAGTGGTCGTAGAGCCTGAGGATCGGGCACAGCCGGTTGCGGACCTTCACCACCTCGCCCTTGCCCTGAACGCGTGTGATCATTTGCGGCGTGGGGCGGAAGGATTCACAAACCGAGAGCGTGGGGAAAATGTAGCGCTCGTCGCCGACGCGGGCGATGAGGCCGTCAATGATCGCGAGCGTGAGCGGGAGGAAAATCCGGAAGGTCGTGCCGGAGCCCGGGACCGAGTCGATCTCGATCTTGCCACGCATTTTCGCGATGTTCTGCTTCACGACATCCATGCCGACGCCGCGGCCTGAGATCCCTGTGATTTTCTCGGCGGTGGAAAAACCGGGCGCGAAGATGAGTTCGAAGATTTCCTTGTCCGAGAGCGAGGCATCGGGTGCGACGATCCCGCGTTCCACGGCCTTGTCCAAAATGCGGCGGGTGTTGAGGCCTGCGCCGTCGTCCGCGATCTCAACGACGATGCTTCCGCCCTGATGGAAGGCCGAGAGGCGGACGGTTCCTTTTTCGGGTTTCCCGCACTCGATGCGCTTCTCCAGGGGCTCGATGCCATGGTCCACGGAATTCCGGATCATGTGCATGAGCGGGTCGGCAAGTTCCTCGACCATCGTGCGGTCCATCTCGGTGTCCTCGCCGCTGATCACGAGATCGACATTCTTGCCGGTGCCCGCGTTGAGATCGCGGACGAGGCGGATCATTTTTTGGAAGGTGCCCTTGATGGCGACCATGCGCAGTGACATGGCGATCTTCTGAAGCTCAAGGGCGATCTGGCTGAGCTGGGAAAGATTCCGGGTGAGTTGGCGGCTGCCGAGATTGACGAGATCGGGGTGCTGGGAAACCTGCGACTGCGCGATGACGAGCTCGCCGACAAGTTCCACGAGGCTGTCGAACTTGCGGGTATCCACCTTCATCATGGAGGAGACGGCCTTTACCGACTCGCCGCCGGGGGATTTGGCCGGGGCGGAGTCGGGCTTCGAGGCGTCCTCGGATTTCGCGTGGGCGGGTGCCGTCGGCGGAGCGGAGGGGTTCTCGATCACCATCCTCACGCGCTGGACGAGGTTGTTGACCGGCACATGGATCGGTTCGACAGGCTTCTCGCCGGAAAGCTGGAGCTGAAGCTCGTCGGTGAAATTTTTCAGGACATCCCGTCCTTCGAGGATGAGGTCGATGACGAAGGGGTTAAGGACCAATTTCCCCGAGCGGGCGAGGTCGAGAAGGTTCTCGAGTTCGTGCGAGAGGCGGTTGACCGGCATGAGGCGCAGGAAGCCCGAGGCGCCCTTGAAGGTATGGAAGGCGCGGAAGATTGAGCTGAGCGTGGCGGCGTCGCCGGGCTGGTCCTCGAGCACGAGCACGCCTTGCTCAATGTTGTCCAAATGCTCGCGCGCCTCGTTGGAAAATTCGTGGAGAATATCGCCGTCGGCCTCGATGTTAATAGAAGTGTGTTCGTCACCCTCCACGGCGGCAGGTGCGGGGGCGGCCGCTTTTTTCTCCGGGACGGGTTTCGCCGTTTCAGCCGAGGCGTTGGGCGGAACAAATGTGGTAGTGTTGCCTGCGCGGAGGTTTTCCAACTGACCGGCGAGGTTGGCGAGAGTTTCGAGTTGCTCGGCGGTGTAGTTTTGTCCGGAGAAGAGAATTTCCTCGATGAGCGCGTTCGTGTGCTTCGCGCATTTGTGGAACTCCTCAAGCCCCGATCGGCTGCGGGATTTCTCCTCGATGCTCGCAAAAAGGTCGCGGAGCGGAAATTGGCTGCGGTCCGTTCCGGGCTCGGAGAGGAGGATTTCGCGGGAGGCCTGGGAAACCCACAGGTCGATTTTTTCGAGATCGTCCGAGGCGCCCTCCGAGGACGAGGGGCCAGCGGGCACCACAAAGGCGTCGGCACTTCCGGCGCGGAGGTCGGTGAGTTGGGCGGCGAGATTCGCGAGGGTTTCGAGCTGTGCGGCCTTGTAGGTCTCGCCCGAAAAGAGAATCTCATCGATCAGCTCCGAGGTGTGCTTCGCGCATTTCTGGAATTCCTCGAGTCCGGGAATGTCACGGGACTTCTCCTCAATACTCGCGAAAAGATCGCGGAGCGGAAACTGGCTGCGGTCGGTGCCGGGCTCGGAGAGTTGAATCTCCCGCGAGGCTTGTGCGACCCACAGGTCGATTTTCTCGAGTTTTTCTTGCGACATCCGGGCGGATTTTGCGCGGTCCGCCCATGGCGGGCGGACCGCATCAAGAGATATCAGACCTCGTCCACGAAATCGTCGTCGGAAACCGACTTGCCACCGCCGGGTTTGGGTGGCGAGAGCGGCAGACGGCTGGCCGAGCCGAGCGAGGCATGTTTTTTCTTGGAGTCTTTTCCGGAGCTTTTGGAGGGCGCGGCGTCGAAAAAGAATGCCTCGTGAGAGAGTGCGGTCGCTTGGATCGCCTTCGAGGCGGCGGTGCCTGTGACCATGGAGCGGAGCTGGGCGACCATGTCGTGGAGGAGCGAGGCCTGGGAGCGGAGTTGCTCGGCGGCGCTGGCGCTCTCCTCGGCGGCGGCTGCGTTGCCTTGGGTGACATTGTCGAGTTGGCTGATCGAGGTGTTGATCAAGCCCACGCCCTGGCTCTGCTCCTGGGAGGCAAGCGAGATTTGGCCGACGAGGTCGTCCACATGGCGGGCCTTGGCCACGATCGAGGTGAGGCCCTCGGCGACCTGCTTGCTGATTTCGCTGCCGGCGCGGCTCTTCACGATCGATTCCTCGATGATCTCGGTGGTTTCCTTGGCGGCCTCGGCGCTGCGGCGGGCGAGGCTGCGGACTTCATCGGCCACTACGGCAAAGCCGAGGCCGGCTTCGCCGGCGCGGGCGGCTTCCACGGCGGCGTTGAGCGCGAGGATGTTTGTCTGGAAAGCGATTTCATCGATCGTGCGGATGATTTTCGCGATCTTGTCGCCGGATTTCTGAATCTCGCTCATGGCGCTGATCATGTTTTCCATGTCAGCCAGACCGCTCTCGGCGGCTTCGCGGGCGAGGTGCGAGGATTCCTTCGCCTGCTGGGCGCTATCGGCGTTGAGGCGTGTGACGGTGGAGATTTCCTCGAGTGAGGAACTGGTTTCCTCCAGCGAGGCGGCTTGTTCGCTGGCGCCGTCGGCGAGGCGCTGGCTGGCGGAGGAGACCTGGCCGGACGCGGCGGCCAACTGCTGCGAGCCGTTCTCGAGTTCGTCGGTGGTTTGGAGAAGGCGCTTGTTGATGCGCATCACCACGCCGATCGAAAAACCGAGGATCACCAGCGCGGACGGGATCGAGTAGGTCAGGGCCTCGATCATCGATTCGCGCCGGGGGGCATCGATCTCGCTGATCGGGGCGCTCAAGACATAGGCGCCGCGTCGCTCGCCGGGGCTCCAATTTTCCATCTGGAAGCCGAGGAGGTCCTTGCCGTCGCCGGTCGGGCTTTTGGAGGGACTGCCGTGGCAGGCCATGCAGCTCTGGGACATGATGACGGGACGGGCGTAGGCGACAACGCCGGACTCGCGGTCCACGATGAAAACCTCGGGTTTGCCCTCTTTTTCGACGGCATTGAGGAGTTTGCGGTCGAGATCACTTTTGGGGAGGTTTTCCTTGTTGCGGGGATTGTCGCGGACGATCCGGAATTTGGTATTGGTTCCCTCGATCGATTTGCGGACCGCCTGCCAAGCAGCGACGACGGGAACGGTTTTGTAGAAGAGTGTCTCGCGGTAGTTTTCCTTGCCCTTGGTTTGGAGTTCGCCGGTGAGTTGCGCATAGTTGAATGCCCCGTCCTTGGAGAGTTCGCCGATCGAGTCGGTGGTGCTCTCGGCCTGGACCAGAGTGTATCTCATTTGTTCCTCAAGGTCCGAGTGAACGATCGTGGTGATGCGTTGGTAGATCACATAGAGCGAGGCGGCCAGCGTGAGAACGATACCGAGAACGACGATGGTCAGGATGCGCCCACCGAGGGAGTTGAGAGGGTTTTTGAACATAACGGAATGGGTTTCTAGCGGCCCAGAACGCGGGGCGGAAGTGAAAATACTACAAATTTGCTTTGAATTATCCGGTAGGATCACCCGAAGCCCCCTGCCGATCCCGTGGGAGGACTTCGATCTGGAGGGGGCGTGAGGTGTCCAGATGGAGATCGCCTTGGGGGAATGGGATGGAAATGCCGGCGGCTGCCAGGCCGTTGTAAACCGCAAGGCGGATTTCACTGGGGACGCGGGTGCCGGCTTCCGGGGTTCGCTGGTCCACCCAGAAGAGAACGCGGAGTTCGACGGCCGAACAGCCGAAGTTGTTGAAAAAAACGCGGGGCTGTTTGGTTTTCAGCACATCGGGGTGGGATTCGAGGATGCCGAGGATGAGAGCCATGGCTTTTTCCACGGGGGAACCGTAGGCGATGCCGACTTGGATTTCTTGGCGGGCGTGGGTGTCGCTGAGGGTGTGGTTGACGACGGTGCCTTGGAGGATGATGGAGTTCGGGATGAGGATTTCGACGCCGTCGATGCGGAGGAGCTTGCAGCAGCGGGAGCCAATGGCCGTGACGGTGCCGGAGTAAGTGCCGACATCGATCTGGTCGCCGATGCGGATGGGGCGTTCGAACAGGAGGATGATTCCGCTCAGGAGGTTATTGACGAGTTGCTGCGCGCCGAAGCCTACGGCGATGGCGGCGGCGCCGCCGAGGAGGGCGAAGATGGTGAGCGGGATGCGGACGACGGCAAGGGCGACGAGGCAGACGGTGATGAGGAGAATGTAGTGGGTGAACTTTTCCACGATGGCGCCGGTGTTGGCGTCGAGCTGCATGCGGCTGGAGACGCGGGCGCGGAGCCAGCGGCTGGCGTAGTTCGAGGCGATGCCGCCGGCGAGCAGGATGGCGAGGGCGGTGGCGAGCATGCCGAGGGTGACGGAGCTGCGGCTCTGAACGACCTGTCCGTTGACGATGACGGAGTCGCTGAGGGTGAAGAGTTCGGCGTTCCAGATGCCGCCGGCCTTGTCGGCGAGCCGACCGGCGGCGGCTTCGAGGTTTTTTGTGAGTCCGAGCGCCTTGCGTTTCGATTCGAGGTCGGCATTGCAGAGGGAGACGAGCTGGGTGAAGGCGGAGAATTCATTTTCCCAAATGGAGAGGGTGGCTTCCTCGTCGGCGTAAATTTGAGCAGCAAAATCGGTAGCGGCTTTAGTGGCGGGAGGTTCGGCGGTGGCGAGGGACTGGAGCGCCTGGCGGCGGCGGTCTTGGAGGCGCGAGCGCAGGCCGGTGACGAGGGGCTGCCAGACGAGGGCGTCCTGCGCGCGGTCGGCGATGGTGGCGGCCGCCTTGTTGATGGCGGCGGCCTCAGTGGAGTTCCATAGTTCGTGCCGGGCCTGGAGGAGCTGGGAGCGCACCATGAGGAGGATGCGGCGCTGCTCGACGAGCTGGAGCCGGTTCTGGAGGCTGAAGAGGAGTTGGTTCGAGGCGAATTCGTTTCCGGCAGCGGGGTTGCGCGAGACGAAGCTTTTCAAACGGGCTTCGATGGCGGCGGTGTCGGAGTCGAGCTGTTCGCCAACCTTGTCGATGGCCGCAAGCTGGGACTGGAGGAGGCTCTCGGGGAAGGTGGCGACTTTTTGGAGGACTCCGATGTAGAGGTTCGCGAGCTGGCGGCGGGAGGATTGAAGTTCCCCCTCGGCGTCGCGGATCGAGGTGCTGGCGCGCATCGATTGCTCGGCAAGGGCGGCATCCACACGGGTTTGCTGCAGCTGGATTTCCCAGGCTTGGCGCGGGCCGGCGGGCGGGCCATCGCATTGCATGGACTGGAGCTTTTGCTGGGCGGCCTTGAGGTTATCGAAGGACTTGTCGGCGAGGCTGGCGCGATTGGCGGTGATTTTATCCAGAGCGGAAATCCAGTTTTCGGCCTGCCAGAGGGAGATTCGTTGTTCATCGAACAGCGGGAGCGCTGTATCCGGCGTCGTCTCGGGCGGGCGGAAGATCGCGATTTTTTGGGAGACCTTCGCGGCTTGGTCGCGGAAGAACCCGGCGGCGGCGGAGCTGTCCGCTAGGAAGGTGCGCATTTCGACGATCTGGCTGAGAAGGTGGATATATTCGCGGTATTCGGCTTCGGTGGCGGGGTGTTGCTGCGAAAAGCCTGTGAACCCGGCGGCGTTTGCGGCATCCAGAAGGGCCTGGAAATCAGGGGTTGGCGAGGGTTGCGGAGAAGGCGACTCGGCGCGACCCAACGCCGCGCAAAGGGCTAGCGCCAGCAGTGCCGGCAGTATGGCTTTTGCGAAACGAGTGATGGAGGTTTCCACGAAAAAGAATCCGGTCAGTTATGCCGCGCTGCTTTTTCCCAAATGAAGATGATCGGCATGGGTCACTCAAAGCCCATGCCGAGGCAGTCGAGCATGCGGGCTTGGAGGTCTTTTTCGAAAAACGGTTTCGTCATGTAGGATGTCGCGCCGGCCTTGATGGCGGTGACGATCGAGTGCTGGCTGCCCTCGGTGGTGAGCATGAGAACGGGGAGTTCCTTGAAGCGGTCGTCAGCGCGGATGTGGGTGAGAAAATCGAGGCCGTTCATGTTCGGCATGTTCCAGTCCAGGCAAACGAGGGAAAAACCGGTTGGGTCGCGCTCAAGTTCCGCCAGGGCAAGCAGGCCGTCCGCCGCACCGATGCAATCGGCGCCGATTACAGAGGAGGCCGAAGCCACGATCCGGCGGACCAGCATGGAATCATCCACGGCGAGGATTTTCATTTGGGCTTCAAGGGAATGGGGTGGTTGATGGCTCGGCGGAGCATGTTCATAGACAACGGGTGTCGGCGGGAATCAAGACGATTTTCTGGAGGAGGAGTTTTGGATGATCACGCCATACCAACCGGTCGAGTAGGTCTCGAATCCCGGCGCGACGGCGAGGGCGGCGATTTGGGGCCCTTCGGGAGAATCGAGGAGGCGGTAGCCTTTGCGGTCGCGGATGATTTGCTGGAGCGGCTCGAGGGCCACGCGGCCGGTGAGGATTTCGCGGCGGGTGTCGGCGAGGATGGTTCCGGCGCGGTCGATGATGCAGACGCGGGTTGCGGATTTTTCCTCCGGGGCCAACGGGGTGGCTTCGACGATCGTCTGGGCAAGGGATTCCCAGTTGAAGAGGATGCCGAGCACGCCGAGGAGCTTGCCATCGGCGGCGCCTTGCTCGCGGACGCTGCAGGAGTAGGCGAGGATGTGCTTGCCCGCCACGAGCTGCGAGGCGTGGACGGACTGGAAGCCGAATTGGTTGCCCGAGGACGAGCCGATGGCTTCTTGGAACCACGCGGAGGCGGAGACATTGAGCCCGGCGGAGCGGAAGCGGTCCGGGCGGCCGTTGGCGACGACATTGCCGTGGAGGTCGCAGAGGACGATGTCGTAATACACCGTGTAGGCGTCGAGAATCACGCCGAGCCGCTTGCTCGCGTGGGCTCGTTTTTCGGGAGAGGGATTCGAGAGGGCTTCGACCGCGCTGGCATCAGTCGCCCACCAACGCACATCACAGGAGCGCTCGTAGAGGTTGCGGTCGATCAGATCAATGTTGGTGAGGGCGAGGTCGACGAGGCGGTTGCCGGAAACCTCGGAGGCAAGTTGCTCACTGATCTCGGCGAGTTGTTTGATGTCCTGGCTGGTCTGGGCCGCGAGGCTTTCGGCCACGCCGGCGGTCTTGGTCGAGAGGTTGCCGATTTCGTTGGCCACCACAGAGAAGGTCCGTCCCGCCTCGCCGGCCTTGGCGGCCTGGACCTGGGCGTTGAAGGAGAGAAGGCGGACCTGCATGTTGATGTCGTCGATCTGCCGCAGCGAATTGTTCATGTTTGCGGCGATGCTTTTGGTCAGGCGGCAAATCGTTTCAAACCGGTTCTCGCTGCTTTGATTGTCGTCTCGGGTGGCGGGCGCAGGCGTGTTCATGGAAGTCGTCGAAAGAAAATGGCGTTTCGGATGCGTTCGAGCTGGAAAAGGTCTTGATGGGTGAAAAGGGTTTCCGTGCCGCCGAGCAGGAGGTGGCCGCCGGGGAAAATGATCTGTGCGATGCGCGTGAAGAGGTCTTTTTTGAAGTCCTCTTGGAAATAGATCGCCACATTCCGGCAGAGGACGAGGTCAAACATCCCGAGCGGCGCGAGGCTGTCCTGCAGGTTGCGGCGCTTGTAGCTCACGAGGCGGCGGACCGGCTCGCGGAGCGTCCAGGTGTTTCCCGGAGTCGGGTCGAAATACCGGTCGCGCCAGAACTCGGGGAGTCCGCGGTTGATCTCGAGTTGGCTGTATCGGCCGGCGGAGGCGAGGAAGAGCGAGCCGGGCGAGACATCGAACGCGAGAATCTCGAATGCCGAAGGCGGCACGCCATGGAGGTGGTTCGACTCGGCGAGCTTGTGCAGAAGAAGCGCTATCGAGTAGGGCTCCTGACCGGTGGAGCAAGCCGCGCAGAGGATGCGAATCCGGCCCTTCTCGCCGGTGGCCACCTTCTTCGCCAGCGCGGGCAAGACCTCCTCTTCCACCGCCGCCCAAGGAGTGGCGTCGCGGAACCAATAGGTCTCGTGCGTGGTCATCGCATCGATGATCTTGTCGCGCAACCGCCCGGTGGTGTCGGCCTTTGCCTTGGCGATGAACTCCCGGACCGACTGCGAATGCGTCTCCGCGATGATCGCCCCGAGCCGCGCTTGGAAGAGGTAGAGTTTGTCCTCGCCGAGGTGGATGCAGCAGGCCTCCGCCACATACTGGGAC
>CAWUMN010000024.1:0-15866 GCA_963923595.1 uncultured bacterium | reverse complement strand
ATCAGATCCGCCTCGATGCTTTTGATGTCTATTGAGGCCGCGAGCGGGTTGGGGGTGATGAAGGGGTCGAAGAGCAGGCGGCAACCGCTGGTTTCCACCAAGAAGCAGGAATGGCCAAAGTAGGTGTATCTCATTGCGGGATGATCAAATCACAGGGTGCGGGGCATTTTCAATCCCCGCAATCGGCGGGGTCAGGGAATCAACTCGACACCGAATTTCTTGGCGACGAGGGCTGTGGCTATGAAGCAGACGAAGGTCAGCAGGGCGCTCCAGAGCAAGGCCCACCAAAAGCCGGTGCCTTTGTGCAGGAGCCATGGCAGGAGCAGGAACATCGGCATGGTCGGGATCACATACCAGAAGGTGTAGAACGCATGGCTGGCGAGTTTTTCGGTGCCTTGCTTTTCCAGATGCAGCCACACCATAACCATGATGGTGACGAACGGCAGGGAGGAAATCAGAGCGCCGAGGCGGTCGCTGCGTTTGGCGACTTCCGAAATGAGCACGATCACAAAGGCGGTGACCGCGTATTTTGTGATGAGGAGGGTCATTGGCGATCAGGCTTTGAGAACGATCCGGTAGCGCGGGCTGCCGTGCTCGAGGAGGTCGAGGGCGGCGTTCACCTCGGAAAGCGGGAATTCCTGCACGATGGGGGCGATGGTGTGGCGCGCGCAGAACTCGAGCATTTTCGCGGTGGTGGAGGGACTGCCGAGCGGGGATCCCGAGACGCTGCGTTGGGCCATGATGAGCGGAAACGCACCAATCGGGATCGGCTCGAGCACGGCGCCGACGGTGTGGAGGCGGCCGCGCGGGGCGAGGGCGTTGATGTATTCGCTCCACTCGAGCGGCACATTGACGGTGCTGAGGATGAAATCAAAGCGCCCGGCTTCGGCTTTCAGCGCGGCGGAATTCCGAGAATCCACCACGCGGTGCGCGCCGAGTTTCGTGAGTTCGGTGGACTTGTCCAGTGTGGATGAGAACGCGGTGACCTCGCAGCCCCATTTGTTGAGGAATTGGACGGCCAGGTGGCCGAGACCGCCGATGCCGATCACGCCCACGCGGTCGGTGGGGCGGACATCGAACTCGACGATCGGATTGAACACCGTGATGCCGCCACAGAAAAGCGGTCCGGCGCTTTCGCCCGGAAGAGCATCGGGAAGCGGTGTGGTCCAGATCCAATGGGATCGGACTCGATCTGCAAAGCCGCCGTGACGGCCGACGATCACGCCTTCGCCCTTGGCGCAGAGGTTTTGGTCGCCGCCGAGACATTGGGGGCAGGTCATGCAACTGCCGGAAAACCATCCGACACCCACGCGGTCTCCGGGTTTCACGGATTTCACCATGGAACCAACTTCCTCGACGCGGCCGACGATCTCATGGCCGGGGACGATCGGGTAGGAGGACATGCCCCACTCGTTGCGGAGCATGCTGAGGTCCGAGTGGCAGATGCCGCAATACTCCACGCGGATGTCCACCTGCTCGGGGCCGATTTCGGGGAGCGTGAATTCGAAAGGCTCGAGGGGTGAGTTGGAATCCTTGGCGGCGTAGGCGTGGACGGTTTTCATGGCGCGGGAATGATGGGTCTGGGGGTCGCGTTGATCAAGAGGTTCCACCGTTCCTGCGGCGGGCGGCGTAGGCGAGGAAGGTGGTTTGGATTTCGTCACGGACGCGGCGGAATTGTTCGAGGATTTCGTCCTCCGTGCCGGTGGCGTGGGCCGGGTCGTCGAAGGGCCAATGGTGTCGGTGGACCTGGCCAGGAAACACGGGGCACGCTTGGTCGGCATTCCCGCAAACGGTGATGACCGTGTCGATGTCGCGGTCGAGAAAATCATTCATCGACTTCGAGGTGTGGGAGGAAATGTCGATCCCGATTTCGGCGAGGACGGCGATGGCTTTCGGGTGGACGCGTCCGGTCGGTTGGGATCCGGCGCTGTGGACCTCGAAGATGTCGCCGGCGGCGGCGCGGAGGATGCCCTCGGCCATGTGGCTGCGACAGGAGTTGCCCGTGCAGAGAATCAGGACGCGGGGTTTCGAGGCGGCGGTGTTCATCGGGGCAGGCCGCGTTGATACCAGTTCTTGGTTCCCACGCAGAAGCGGCAGACGGAGAGCATGACCGGCACTTCCACGAGGACGCCAACGACCGTGGCCAAGGCGGCGGGCGAGGACGGCCCGAAGAGCGTGATGGCCACGGCGACGGCGAGTTCGAAGAAGTTGCTCGCGCCAATGAGCGCGCCGGGCGTGGCGACATCATGGCGAACCTTGAAAAACCGCATCAAAATGTAGGCGAGGCCGGAGTTGAAATATACTTGGACCAGGATCGGAATCGCCAGGAGGGCGACCATGAGTTTGTTGCCGAGGATGTTTTCGGCTTGGAAGGCGAAGATGAGCGTGAGCGTGGCGAGGAGGGCGCTGATAGCCACGGGACGAAAGGCCGGTAGGAGCTTGTGTTCGAGCCAGGCGAGACCCTTGGTTTTTAGAAAGAAGGCACGGGCGGAGTAGCCCGCCGCCAGCGGCACCACGATGAAGACCAGCACAGAGGTCAGAAGGACACCGCCCGGAATGTGGACTCCGGTGACTCCGACCAGCAGCATAACGATCGGAGCGAAGGCGAAAACCATGATGAGGTCGTTGATCGCCACTTGCGCGAGGGTGTAGGGGCCGTCGCCGTCGGTGAGGTAGCTCCACACAAAAACCATCGCGGTGCAGGGCGCGGCGGCGAGGATGATGAGTCCGGCGACCTGGTTTTTTGCCGTCTCTGGATCGATCCACCCGAGAGTTTTTGCGAAGAGTTCCGTCACCAGCATCCAGCCGAGCAGTGCCATGCTGAAAGGCTTCACCAGCCAGTTGACGAACAGAGTCACGGCCAGGCCACGGGGTTTTGCAAAGACGCCCCGGAGTCCGCCGAAATCGATCTTCAGCATCATGGGAAAAATCATGAGCCAAATGAGAATGGCGATCGGCACATTCACATGGGAACCGGTGCCGAATTCGAGTTGCCCGATGCGGCGGATGAATGCTGGAAATGCGGTGCCCAAGCCGATGCCGAGGCCCATGCAGAGAAAAACCCAGAGTGTGAGATGGCGTTCGAAGAGGTCGAGTTGCTTGGCGGGAGTGGAGTCGTTCATGGCTTGGTGAGTGTGGCGGGGAGGCAATCCGAGGTTTTCATCATTTTTTGCAAGCGGGCCGCGTCTTTACGAAAAATAGCCTCCTCGCCGCAGCAATCCTGGAGGCATGCGAGGTTCTTTTGGAGGAGCGGGGAGCGTTTATCCGGCAGGCTATAAACCATCCACTGGGCGCGGCGCTCGCACTCGATCAACCCCCGCTCCCGCATGTAGGCGAGGTGGCGGGAGATTTTGACCTGCGGTTCGCGCAAGACCTCCTGGATGTGGCAGACGCACAGCGGCCTCCTCAAAAGAAGATGCGCGATGCGAAGGCGGGTTCTGTCGCACAGGCACTCGTGGATTTGGATCAATTCCATGTCGGGGTTCATACTCGCAAAAACAAATATACGGGAAGCGAAATATCTGAGGAGTAATTGGCCCTGAGTTGCGATCCGCGTCGATCAGGGGAGATCGAAAAGCAAGGCTTCGGTCGGTTTTAGCGCCTGGAGCGTGAGGCGTCCGGATTTCTCGGTGCTGGCACCATCGCCTTCGTCGAGTTTCAGGCCGTTGAGCTCGATCGAGCCTTCGGCGATTTGCAACCAGATGGCACGCCCGTCAGCGAAATCATGGGTCACTGTTTCGCCGGGCTTCATTTTGATGAGGTGGATTTCCGTGTCTTGCGCAATAACAGCCGAGCCCTCGCGTCCGTCTGGAGAGATGACCAACACCTTCGGCGTGTCCTTTTGTTCCACGGAGGGACGCCATTCGGTGTAGCGGGGTTCGATGCCTCGTTGGCGTGGCTTGATCCAGATTTGTAAAAAGTGAAGTCCTTCTTCTCGCGAGGGATTGAATTCGCTGTGACTGATGCCGGTGCCGGCGCTCATGAGTTGGATTTCGCCGCGTTTCAACTGCCGCCCATTGCCCATGCTGTCTTTGTGTTCAAGCGTTCCCTCCAGCACATAGCTGAAAATCTCCATGTCGCGGTGAGGGTGCATTCCAAACCCCCGGCCGGGGGCGACGCGGTCGTCGTTGATCACGCGCAAGTCGCGAAACCCCATGTGGCGAGGGTTTTGGTAATCCGCGAAGGAGAAAGTGAATCGTGAATCTAGCCAGCCGTGGTCACCGACACCTCTTTCATTGGCCCTGCGGATGGTGATGTCAGAAGGCAGGACCTCAGAAAAGGAGGAGGCCTGGGCCAGGATGGTCGGATTTGCGGTTGTCATGGCGATGGTGAGCAGGTGTGGTTTGAATGTGGTGAGCAAGCGTTGAGAGATTGAAATTTTGGCAAAGAGTAACGGGAATGCCGCCAACAACAAACGGGTGTCTTTTCTACGGTATTGGTGTCTCTCGTGGCTTGGCAGCGATGTTTCGGCAAATTACGATGGGCGCCTATGAAAACGATACTCGTTCTTCTTGTTTCCGCTCTCGCATGGGGTTCCGCCATCGCCTCCGAGGACAGCTCCAAGGAAATCCGCAACACCTCGGTTGTCGATTCGGGCACCTACCAGGTAACCGCCAAGAAGGTGGATGCCGATGAAAAGGAAATCTATGTGACGACTGCCGACGGCAAAACGCTGGAGTTGTATTTTAGTAAAACCACGAAACTCACCCAAGGCGGCAAGGAGGTCGCTTTCGATGCCTTGAAGAGCGGGCAAAAGCTCGAAATCCAGGTGGAAAAAGCCGGCAGCAAGTTAAAGCCTCTCGCTGTGGCCATTCTCGAATAGATCCTTGAGGATCGCCTTCCGGATTGATGCGCACGGCCATTCGACGGTTTCATCGTAGCTTTTCGCCAGTTCTTTTTCCTCTGGTTGCGGTAAGCGCGGTCACGGGGATCGTCTATCGGGCCGGGAAGAAGTGGTTTGGCATGGATGGTCAAACAGGGCAGGCCGTGATGGAGTGGCATACCGGAGAGTGGTTGGGGCCCTTGCTGTCACCGTTATATGTGTTGCTCGTTGGTGGTGCGTTGCTTTCTCTACTCTACACCGGAGCAAGCATTCTTTGGCAAAAAGCCGGAGCAAGCCCCGTGCGCCTGTGGCACCGGATTCTCGGAGCCATTCTTCTCCTGCCGTTGACCGCAACAGCGCTCACGGGAATTCTCTACAAAACTGGGCAGTCGTGGTTTGGATTCAGCGAAGAAACCTCCGATCTTCTCATGACGATTCACGAGGGCGGATGGCTCGGGAAAAACCTCAAAGTCTATTACAGCGTTGTGATTGGCAGCGGCTTTTTAGCGGTCGGTCTTCTTGGATTGCTTCTAAAGAGAAAGCCAAGGAAGGGGCGTTGATTTTCAGGCGCTGTAGCAAACTTTGGAGGTGGCTTTTTTAGTATTGCCAAGATCAAATAGCTTTTGACTTAAGGGTGGCTGCTTTTTTTAAAAACTCGTTTCTCAATAATATTACTTACATGGCGTTGCGACGAGATTGTCATGAAAACAACCGGCGTGGGTTGAGGTGCGGCCGGACTGTTCATGCAAATGTCTGCAGGATGTCCGCTTTATTTCAAATCAGTGGGCGGGATGCTCACTCTCCTTGAGGATTCACCCGTTATGAAACAAATGACGCGGGTTGGCTAACGGAGGATTTCGCGCAGGAAGGGGGCGGTGCGGCTGGTTTGGGATTTGGCGATTTTTTCGGGGGGGCCGATGGCGACAATTTTGCCGCCGCTTGATCCCGCTTCGGGGCCAATGTCGAGGATGTGGTCGGCTTCGGCGATGACATCGAGGTGGTGCTCGATCACGACGACCGTGCCGCCTTCGTCGACCAGGCGGTGGAGGACTTGGATGAGTTGGGCGACATCGTGGGCGTGGAGCCCGATGGTGGGTTCCTCGAGGATGTAGAGGGTGGATTTGCCTTTGCGCGTGGTGCGGATTTCCTCGGCGGCGGAGGTGGCTCGGCGGGCGAGTTGGGTGACGAGCTTGATGCGCTGGGCTTCGCCACCGCTGAGCGTGGGGCTGGGCTGGCCGAGCTTGAGGTAACCTAGGCCGGTTTCCTGGAGGAGGGAGAGCGGGCGCCGGATTTTCGGGTGGGCGGCGAAGAAGTCCACGGCCTGCTCGATGGTCATGTCCATGACATCGCCGATGGATTTTCCGTTGTAGAGGATTTCGAGGGTGGAGGGGTTGTAGCGGCGTCCAGAGCAGTCCTGGCAGGGCATGTAGGAGGCGGGGAGGAAATTCATCTCCAGCTTGATGACGCCTTGGCCGAGGCAGGCTTCGCAGCGGCCACCCTCGTTGTTGAAGGAGAAGCGGCTGTTCGTGTAGCCGCGCATGCGGGCTGCGGGGAGGCTGGCGAAGAGTTTCCGGATTTCGTCGAAGACCTTCACATAGGTGGCGGGGGTGGAGCGTGAGGTCTTGCCGATCGGGGATTGGTCCACTTCGAGGACGCCACCGAGGTTTTCGAATCCGCTGATGCCGGTGTGGAGGTCGGAGTGGAGCGGGGCGCGTTTGCGGGTGAGGGCGTCGCGCACGGCGGGGACGACGATGCCGCGGATGAGTGTGGATTTTCCCGAACCGGACACGCCGGTGAGGACGGTCAGGCGGTGGAGGGGAATGCGGGCGGATTCGTTTTGGATGTTGTGGAGGCGGCAGCCTTTCAGCTCGAGCCACTGGTCGGCGGCGGGGCGGCGTTTTCCTCGGAGCGGGTGCTTCATCGGCTCGCGGAGGGCGCGGGCGGTGTGAGAGGTCGGGTGCTCGAGGATTTCGGCGAGGGTGCCGCTGGCGACAACTTCGCCGCCGCGGCTGCCGGCGCCCGGGCCGAGGTCGAGGATGCGGTCGGCGCGGCGCATGGTCTCCTCGTCATGCTCGACGACGACGAGGGAGTTGCCTTTTTTGGAGAGGGTTTGGAGGGCGTCTAGGAGGCGCTCGTTGTCGCGCGGGTGGAGGCCGATGGTGGGTTCGTCCAAAACATACAGGACGCCGCGGAGGTTCGAGCCGAGCTGGGCGGCGAGGCGGATGCGCTGGGATTCGCCGCCGGAGAGGGTTTTTGCGGAGCGGTCGAGCGCGAGGTAGTCGAGGCCGACCTTGGCGAGGAAGCTCAGGCGCTGGCGGATTTCCGTAACGATGTCGCGGGCAACCTCGGCGGCGGGGCCGGTGAATTCGAGGGAGTCGCAGAGCGCGAGGGCGGCGGCGGCTGGCGAGCGGGTGAAGTCCGCGATGGAGGTTTTTTGGATGCGGACATGGGTGGCGGTTTCGTTGAGGCGTGTGCCTTTGCAAATCGGGCAGGGGCGGGGTTCCTCATCCTCGAGTCCCTCGTGTCGGCGCTCTTCGTCGAGTTCGGCCTCGATGGCGGATTCGAAATCATGGTCGCCGGAGCCAAGGCCTTTCCAGACCTCGCCGAAGCCTCGGCAGTGCTGGCACCAGCCGTGCGGGGAGTTGAAGGAAAAGAGGCGGGGGTCGAGGGGCTCGAAAGCGCGCTGGCACGAGGGGCAGTTCATCTCGGTGCTGAGCGTGGTGGATTTGCCCTTGGCATCCACGAGGCGGGCGGTGCCTTTACCAAGGCGGAGGGCCTTGCGAACGAGGTCGTCGGCTTTTTTCAAATCGGGCGCGTCAAGTTCGCCGACGATGGCGTCGATCGTGTGTTCCTTGAAGCGCTCGAGTTTTTGGAAGGCTTCGACGGCGACGCGGTCGCCATCGACGATGAGGGTTTCGATGCCTTGGCGGGCGGCGGCGCGGGCGATCTCGGTGTGGAAGCCTTTGCGGCCCTTTACGAGGTTCGCAAGGATTTTGACCGGGCCTTTGGCGGCGTGGGCGCTGACCTCCTCGGCGATGGCGGTAGGCGTGCGACTCGCAACGGCGACATCGCACTCGGGGCAAAATTGGGTGCCGAGTTTCGAGAAGAGGAGCCGGAGGAAGTGGTAGATCTCGGTGACGGTGGCGACGGTGGATTTGCCGCCGCCGCGTGTGACGCGCTGCTCGATGGCGACGCTGGGCGGGAGGCCTTCGATCGAGTCCACATCGGGCTTCTCGAGCTGGTCCACGAACTGGCGGGCGTAGGCCGACATGCTGTCGAGGAACCGGCGCTGGCCTTCGGCGAAGAGTATGTCGAAGGCGAGGGTCGATTTGCCCGAGCCGCTGAGGCCGGTGACGACGACCATGCCGTCGCGCGGGATGTCTATGTCGATGTTCTTGAGGTTGTGCTCGCGGGCGCCTCGGATGGTGATGGAGTTCGAGCGTGGGAGGATTTGGGGGAGCGGGGGTTCTTCGCGGAGGATGGATGGGACGGGCGCGCCCTCCAGGAGTGGGGCGAGGAATTGGGCGGTGCGGGATTCGGGGGCTTCGAGAATTTTTTCGGGGGTTCCAGCGGCGACAATTTTTCCGCCCTCGTCGCCGCCTTCGGGACCTAGGTCGATGACCCAGTCCGCGCACTTCACCACTTCGAGGTTGTGCTCGATGACGATGACGCTGTTTCCCTCATCCACGAGGCGGTGGAAGACTTTGACGAGAAGGGCGACATCGTCGAAGTGCAATCCGGTGGTGGGCTCGTCGAAGATGAGGAGCGCGCGTTCGCGGGATTGGCGGACGAGGTGGTGGACGAGCTTGAGGCGCTGGGACTCGCCGCCGGAGAGGGAATTCACGGGCTGGCCGAGCTTGAGGTAATCGAGGCCGACTTCAGCGAGGAGGCTCAGCGGGCCGGTGATTTTTCCGGCTTTGTCGAGGGGCTTGAAAAATTCGACGGCCTCGGCGGCGGTGAGTTCAAGGACTTCGTGGATGGATTTTCCGGCTACCTGGATTTTCAGCAGCGGCGGGCGGAAGCGGGTGCCGTCGCACTCCGGGCAGCGGAGGAAGAGGTCGCTCAGGAATTGCATTTCGACCTTCTCGAAACCGAGGCCGCCGCAGCGGTCGCAGCGTCCATTGCCGGAATTGAAGGAGAAACTGGAGGGTGTGAAGCCGGCTGACTCGGCGGCGGGGGTGTCGCCGAAAAGAGCACGGATGTGGTCGTAGACGCCGAGGTAGACGGCAGGGGTGGAGCGCGGGGTTTTCGCGAGCGGGGACTGATCGACCATCACGACCTCGTCCACCTCCTCGTCGCCATCGATGGATTTGACGAAGCCCGCGGCTTCCTCCTCGGGCGCATCCTCGCCGATCAACTGGCGGTGGAGGACATCTCGGACGAGGGAGGTTTTGCCCGAACCGGAGACGCCGGTGACGGCGCAGAGGACGCCAAGGGGGAATTTGGCGGTGAGGTTTTTGATGTTGTGGTGGGTGACGCCTTTGAGGGTGATGTGGCCGGTGGGCTTGCGTCGTTTTTTAGGAACGGGGATGGATTTTTTTCCCGTGAGGTAGTCGGCGGTGAGGGAGTTTTTCGCGGAGGCGAAATTTTCGGAGGGGCCGCAGTAGAGGAGGTGTCCGCCCGCGCGGCCTCGGCCGGGGCCGATGTCCACGAGTTCGTCGGCGGCGCGGATGACGGCTTCCTCGTGCTCGACGACGAGGAGGGTGTTGCCCTTGTCGCGGAGGCCGCGGAGGATTTCGATGAGGCGCGAGGTGTCGCGCGGGTGGAGGCCCACGCTGGGCTCGTCGAGGACGAAGAGGGTGTTGACGAGCGAGGCGCCAAGGCAGGTGGTGAGGTTGACGCGCTGGATTTCGCCGCCGGAGAGGGAGCGGGTCGGGCGGTCGAGCGAAAGGTAGCCGAGGCCGATGCGGCAGAGGTAGGCCACGCGGGAGGTGATTTGTTTGTGGACGAGTTGCGCGGAGGCGTCGGCGTGGGGGATGGTAAGATTTTCGAGGATCGGGAGGAGGCGGTTGAGCGGGAGCGCGGAGACGGCTGGGAGGGTGAGGTCGGCGATGCGGAAGTTGAGCGTCTCGGGCTGGAAGCGGCCGCCGTGGCAGACCGGGCAGGGTTGGTAGCTGCGGTAGCGGGAGAGCAGCACGCGGATGTGCATTTTGTAGGCTTTGCTCTCGAGCCAGCGGAAGTAGCCGTTGACGCCATACCACTCGCCGGATTCCCAGGCTTCGGTTGGTTCGAGGCCGGGTTCGCCTTCGATGACGAAATCTTGGTCGGTTTTTGGAAGGCGTTCAAAGTTTCGGTGGATATCGATGCCGCGCTTGCGGCAGTGGCGCAGGAGGTCGTCCTGGCACTCGGCGGACTGGCCGCTTTGGAAGGGACGGATGACGCCTTCCGAGATCGAGAGCGAGGCGTCGGGAATGACACGCTGCATGTCGATGCCGATGATGCGGCCGAAGCCTTTGCACTCGGGGCAGGCGCCGAGGGGGGAGTTGAAACTGAAGAGGCCGGGCGAGGGCGGGCGGATGTCGATGTCGCAGGGCGCGCAATGCCAACCGGAGGTGTGGTAATCGATCCGAGCGGTAGCGGGGTCGATGACGGCGAGGCGGTCGTTGCCGAGGCGGAGGGAGATTTCAATCGACTCGGTGAGGCGTGCTTCGGCAGCGGAGTCGAGGTCGATGCGGTCTTGGATGACGAGGATTTCGGCGGGGAGTTTTTTTAAGGATGGCTTCTCGTCAGTGCGTAGAATATTTCCGTTCAGCCAGATGCGCAGGTAGCCCTGACCGGAGAGGAATTCGAAGAAATCGGTCGGCTTAGCGTTATCCGGTGCCTTGATTGGGAAGGCGATGAGGAGGGATTTTCCGGCGTGGGTGGCGAGGATTTGGCGGAGGATCGAGCCCAGGGTGCCGGGGAGGATTTCGCCTGAGCATTTCGGGCAGAAGGCTTTAGCGGCTCGGGGGAAGAGGAGCTTCAGGTAGTCGTTGATCTCGGTGATCGTGCCGACGGTCGAGCGCGTGGTGCGGACATTGTTCGCCTGCTCGATGGCGATGGCGGGGGGGATGCCTTCGATGCTGTCGGCGAGCGGTTTATCCATCCGCTCGAGGAACTGGCGGGTGTAGGGACTGAAAGTCTCCACATACCGCCGTTGCCCCTCGGCGTAGATGGTATCGAAAGCGAGGCTGGATTTGCCGCTGCCGCTTGGGCCAGTGACGACGATGAGCTTCCCTAGAGGAAGTTCAAGGTCAACCCCTTGGAGGTTGTTTTGTCTGGCTCCGCGGAGCCGGATGGAATCCACCCGTGAAATGTGGCGGGTTGGTTAACCCTGTTTGCCGCGAAGTTCCTCGGTGCGGAGAAGAACACGCTGGCGCATGATTTTGCCGGATTTGAACTTCACGGTCGCGCGAGCGGGGATCACGACATCATGCTCGGGTTTGTTGGGGTTGCGGCCGACGCGGGATTTGGTCAAGCGGACTTCGAAAACACCGAAGTTTCGGAGTTCGACATCGCGACCGGTCGCGAGAGATTCGGTAATTCCGTCCAGCGTGAGTTGGATGACGCTGAAAACTTCCTGCTGGGTGAGTCCTGTCTTTTTGCTGATCTGCATTACCAGGTCCCGTTTCGTGAGGTTAGCCATATAAGTCTGATGTGTGGTTGGGTTTAGTAAGGGGGCGGATTGATTACCAACTGTCTGCGGAGTCATCAACCCGATTTCGGAAAAAATTTTCCGCAATGGAAAAGGGCTTGATTTTTATTTCGAGCGTTGCGGGCCGACAGTGCCGTCGATGTTCACATGGACCCTAGAGCCAAGGGGGGCGGAAGTCTCGGAATCCATTTGGATCAGCGCCATTCCCGTCTCGGCGATTTCGAGAATTGTTCCGCCCTTGGTTTCATTCGTCGTGATGGAAATCACGGCGCGCTGGCCTTTTTGAAGATCGGGATTTTTGGGGAAATCAGCTTCCACCCGGTCCGGGGAAACAAGTGTCGCTGCGGTGGCGAAGGGATGGGTGCGCGTGTAGTTCCAGACGGTCGCCAAAAACCCGGCGAGGCAGAGCAAGAGCAGGCCGAGAACGACCGCGCGGCCGTTGCGGCGTTTGGGTTTAGTTTCCATTGGTGGGCGGATGGGCCTCAATGGCAATTTCGAAATCGGCCAGGCATGCCGCGATGCCCCTCGGGTCGCGGAGGAGGGAGGTGCCGACAAGGGCGGCATCGAATTTTTTCGCCACGGTCGAAATCGTCTCTGGCGCGAGGCCGCTTTCCGCGATGCGGAGGCAACCGGCGGGGAGGTGCTCCACGAGATCGAAGACCGACATTTCGAGGCTGAAATCCTTTTCTGATGAACCGCTCGCACCGACGAAGCCCGAGGTGGTTTTGAACTTTCGGCTGTTGATGCCGACGACGCGTGCGGTTTTCGGGAGCGTGGCGATTTCCTCCAGCGTGTGGATTTCAAAAAGCGCCTCCATGCCGAGTTCGCGGGCGAGTTGGTGAAAGTCGCGAAGCCGGGTGGCATCGAGCACATTCGCCATCAACAAAATCGCATCCGCCCCGTGCGCGCGGGCTTCGAGGATTTGGTATTCATCGATGAAAAAATCCTTCCGCAGCACGGGCTGGGGGAGCATGGCGCGGAGTCTGGCCAAATCCTCGACGCCCATGCCGAAGTGCGTGCGGTTGGTCAAAATCGACACGGCCCGCACATGGCTCGAGGCGGTGTAGGTCGCGGCGGCGGCGTTCACATTTTCCTCGCGCATCGGGCCGACGCTCGGCGAGCGGCGCTTGATTTCGGCGATCAAGCCAAAGCCTCCCCGGCCCAGTGCCGCGCTGAAATCCCGCACGGGCGGGGCGTCGGCGAGGCGGGAGCGGATTTCATTGATTGGAACGGCGCGCTTGGCGGCATCGACCTCCGCGCGCACATCAACCAAAATCTCGTCGAGGATCGTCTTCAAGGCTTGGGATAACTGCCGAGGATTTTCACTCCGCTGCAAACGCCCGCAAGCTCGGTGAGGAGGCTGGTTTTTTCCAAATCCTCGCGGTGCCCGTCCGCCTCGACGAAAAATGAGGTTCCGTCCGAATCGCCAGACGCCGAGCGGTTCGCGAAGTGGACAAGGTTGACGCCGAGGTGGCGGAACGGTTCGAGCGCGGAGACGAGCGCCCCGGTTTTGTTCTCGATGCGGAGCATGATCATCGTGCGGTCTGCGCCCGAGGGTTTGCCGGGCTGGCGGCCGAGAACGAGGAAACGCGCTCCGGCGGAGGTGGCGATTTCGGCGCAAATGTGAAGGTCGGTGGCGGCGAGGCTGTCGAGAGTGGGGGAGGTGTAGCCATGCCCCGGCTCTTCGAGTGGCACGACGCCGCAGTCGGCGCGTTGGCTGGAAGTCTCGGAAAAAACCTCCGCCACGGTGTCGCACGGGCGGTAACGCACACTCGAGCCGAAACGCGCGAGAGCGGCCTGGTGGGCTGGACTGCCGGCCGGGCCGAAGCACGCTATGGCGATGTCTTTTTCCAAGGCGAGCGAGGCGGACATGATCTCGCGGTAGATGGCGCGGATTGACTCGGGGCGAAGAGGGCCTTGGCTGCGCTCGACGAGGCTGCGGAGCAATTTCATCTCTCGGTCGGGCGCGTAGACTGGCAGGGAGGCTCGGTTTTTGATCACGCCGATTTCCTTGGCGAGCGTGGCGCGCTCGTTCAGGAGCCGGAGAAGCTCGGTGTCGAGGGCGTCGATTTGTTTCCGGAGGGTGTCGAGGTCGCTCATGGTTCCGGTGTCGGCTCGGGCTCGGTGGAGGCTACGGGAGCGGGTTCGGTGGGATTTTCCGCAGGAGTTTCAGCGGGCGTTTCCGCAGTGGAATCCTGCGGCGCCTCGGCGGGTGGCTCGGCTTTCGGAAGCGGGATTTTGCGGAGTTCCGAAGCGTTGGGAAGATCATCGAGATTTTTCAAGCCGAAGTGCTCCATGAAAAATTGAGTGGTCTCGTAAAGGAGCGGACGCCCCGCGATGTCGGCGCGGCCGGCGATGCGGACGAGGTTCCGGTCGAGGAGGGTTTGCATCACTCCATCGACCGCGACACCGCGCACGGCCTCGATGTCCGCGCGGGTGATCGGTTGGCGGTAGGCGATGATCGCGAGGGTTTCCATCGCCGGGGCGCTGAGGCGGGCCTGGCGGTTCTCGGGAAAAAGCTGGCGCAGCCACGGGGCGAAGTCGGCTTTCGTCACAAGCTGCCAACCGGCCGCGCTCTCACGGATTTCAAAGGACCTGCCGGTCTCGGCGAATTCTTTTTCGAGTTGTTCGATGGCGTCTTGGAGTTGCGGTGCCTTCACTTTAGCGAAGCACGCAATCGACGGATCCTCCTTCGCGGCCTCGGCGGCGCCTTTGAGGAAGTTCGAGAGTTCTTTGGCGGAGACGGGTTTTTGCGAGGCGAAGAGAATGGCCTCGACGATGCGGTGTAGCGGGAAGGCTGGTTCGGCTACGACACTTTCGGGATTGGCGGACGGCGCGTCGATTTCGGGTTGGTCGGTATTTTCTTCGCTCATGAGAAATAAGGTTGGGGGTCGCCGATGCGGTCGATCCAGATCTCGCCGAAATGCCCCTCTTGGCGCACGCGGAGTTGCTTGAGGCGGATGAGTTCCAGCATCGCCAGAAATGTCACGACGATCTCGGTGCGGCTGGCGGCGTCGGCAAAGAGTTCCTCGAATTTCAGCGGCACGCCGGCCTGCGCTATCCGGAGCACATGGTCCATCTTGTCGGAGACGGTGTAGTTCTCGGCGAAAATCTCGCGCAGGTCCTCTTTCTTCGAATCGATGCGCTTGAGGATTTTCTGGAAGGCGTGGATGAGGTCGAAGATGCCGACTTCCTCAACGAGCAAATTTTCCGCCGGCGGGAGTTCGGGCGTGGCGGGCATGCGGGCGTAGAGGTTTTGCTGCATCGCCTCGTGGTCGCGGAGCTTCGCGGCGGCCTCCTTGAATTTTTTGTATTCAATGAGCTGGCGGATGAGTTCGAAGCGTGGATCGTCCTCCTCGGCATCCTCCTCGCCCATTTGCTGGTCTGCCGGAAGCAGCGTGCGGCTTTTGATGTAGAGAAGGTTCGCCGCCATCACGATGAACTCGCCGGCGAGGTCGATGTTCAGAACCTGAAACGCCTCGATGTAGGCGAGGTATTGTTTGGTGATCCGCTCGATCGAAATGTCGTAGATGTCCACCTCATCGCGCTTGATGAGGTAGAGCAGGAGATCGAGCGGTCCCTCGAAGACCTCGAGTTTGACCTTGTAGTCTTCCACCAGGCGTCAACGCCGCTTGTAGCCGCGTTTTTCCGCCTCGCGCTCTTGTTGCGTGCGGTGCTTTTTGAGCTCCTTGTGCTTGGTCTTGAGCTTGCTGATTTGGCGGGAAAGCTTGTCCACCACCTTGTCGATCGCGGCGTAGAGATCGGACTCGGCATCCTCGGCATGGAGGTCGGGGCCGGGGAGGGCGAGGTGGACCTTCACATGGTAGGGCTTTTTGCGGTCGTGGTTGTGGAGAAGAACGATGTGGGCGCCGAGGATCGTTTCGCCATGGCCTTCGAGATGGCTGACTTTTTCAGCGACGAATTCATGGATGGCGCCGGTGAGAGTCAGGTTTCGCGGAGTGATGTGGATTTGCATGGAACAATTGTTTTAAGGCGGCGGACTCCCGTTTCCAGCAAAAATCCTTTAAGGATCATTCGCAGCGGGATTACCCGCCTCCAACAAATCCAGGAGCACGGGATAAACGAGACGGGTGTTCGCCCCGGGTTGGGCGGGGTCGATCATGTCATGGGGGATTTCGAGGTCGGCGGGAAATTCGTAGGAGAGGATCCGAGCGGGGCCGTTTTGTTTCGCGAGGGTTTCGCTGATCGAGCGGGTCGTTGCGTTGTCTGCCGCGATGTCGCATGCGGTGGTGATGAAAATCACTCGGCAGCACCGGGGAGGTTTTGCGGCGAGGTTCGCCCTCACATCGCGGGAAAGCTGGACGCAGTCCGCCATGCAACGGGTTCCGAAGCGGGGGTAGGCCTGTCTCTTATACACATCTGACGCTGCCGACGATACTCCTTGTGTAG
>CAWUMN010000023.1:0-15935 GCA_963923595.1 uncultured bacterium | reverse complement strand
TCTGGACGTAGTCGCGCGCGGCGTTAAGATCCCCCAGCACGGCCGAGTAGCAGGCGAGATTGTAGAAATAAGTCGCCTCGTCCTCCAGCGACGCCGGGCCGCTCAAAAGCAGATCGCGCGCCTCGGCGGTGTGCCCCCCTTCGTGCAGGCAAAACGCTCCGTGGATGTAACCCGCCGCGCCCTCTGGATAAAGCTCCCTCAACCTCCGGCACACGGCCAACGCGTCATCCCACGACCGCGTCTTCATCAGAACGAAGAGCCGCATTTGCAGCACCGCCTCGATTTCGCATTCCTCTGGCCCGAGGGCGTCGAGTTCCGCCAAGGCGTCCGAGGGCATATCGAGTTCGATGTAGCCTTGCGCCGCGAGCAGTGTCCGGTCGATTGACATGGGCCGGAAAATACCGGCAGCGCCTTGTTTTTCAACCGTCATGTTCGGGCCGCGCGGGCTTCTTGCCAGCGGCGGGGCGCCGGGTAAGTTCCATTCGCATGATGACGAGCAGCCGGGCCAAACGCATCGCTCCGGGAGCAGCCGCCTTGGCGCTGTTTCTCATGGCGTTTCTTGGCGTTCGACATGAGCGGCAGCGCACGGCGCCAAAAGCGGAGGAAATTCCCGGGCACACGCCGATGTCTGTCGAGCTGGGTTACGAGCGGCTTGCGCGGGTTCAGAAATTTCCCGCTGACATTCGCCCGTGGATCGAGGCAGAGCTTCGTTCTCCAGCGGGCTTGGTTTTGGAAAAGCTGGTCGAGACGGGGGCGACGGTGAAAAAAGGCGACCCGATCCTGAAGCTCGAGGAAACCCATGCCCGCAACACGCTCGATGCCGCGCTCGCCCGTCACGCCGAGGCTTCCCGCTCGCTCGTCGAGACCGAGCGTTTGAAAAAAACCGGCGTCGTGGGCGAGGCCGCCCTCGAGGCTGCATGGGCCGAAGTCCGGGAAAGCCGCAGCCGTCTCGACAAGGCCCGCGAGGCTTTGGCCAGACACACCGTTCGTTCGCCGATCAGTGGCACCTTGAGCCTGCTGGATGTGCGAAGTGGGGAAGCTGTGCAGGACAACCATCTCGTCGGCATCGTGGCGGATGTCGACAAGCTCCGTGTATTCGTGAATGTCCCGCACGGGGATCTCGGTTTTTTCAGGCCGGGCGAAAAAATCCCCCTTCGCCTCTTGCCCGCGGGCCGCGAGCTGCCGAAGCCCGAGGTGCTTTTTCAGAGCCCAGCCCCCGACCCACAAACCGGCCTCTTCAAAATCGAAGCGATCCTCGACAACGAAGCCCGCCTCGTTGCCGGCAAGTCCCAAGGAATCGTCGAAATCGAGACCGAAGTTTTTCCCGAAGGTCCGGTGGTGCCTGCTGAGGCGGTGCGCTATTCCGAAAACGGATCTCAAGTCCTCCGCGAGGTAAAAGGAAAACCCGTTGCCGTTGCCGTTAAGCTTGGCCCTGAGATCAACGGACTCTACCCCGTGCTCGAAGGCCTCCAACCCGGAGAGAGGGTTTTTGTCAGCGAGGCACCCTGATCCAAATCCTCCGCAAAAATCCCGAAAGGCTTCGTGGTTTTCCTGATGCTGCAGAATAGGTGATGCACCATCGCCCAACCCCATCTCGAAAAGACGGTCGGGATTTTCGAAACCGAAAAATGGCCGATCGTATGGGTTGGCTAACAATATCTGGTTCTTCAAAACCCCAGATACTCGGGACGAAAATAAACCGCAAATCGGGCATTTTGCGGGTCAATGGGTGATGGCTTGTGCTACCACTTGCACCGCATGAATCGATTCGCCGGACTCCGCTCGCCGTTGGCGGCCTACACGGTGCCGTTTTGGATTTTCATGGGCGGCGTCATGTTGGTTTCCGCCTTGCGGGCGACGGGCAGTGGGGACTTCTGGCTCAAACATCCCGAATACTGGGTTTATCCTCTGCAAACGGCCCTCTGCGCGGCGGCGCTGATTTTTTACTGGAGGCAATACGACTTCTCGAAACGGGGTGGCCTTTTCACGGCGTCGCTCGCGGGGCTGGTCGTTCTCGGAGTGTGGATCGCGCCGCAAGCTGTGTTTGACTTTCCCGAGCGGACGGAGGGTTTCGACCCGACAGTCTTTGGCGAAGGCTCGGTGCTTTATTGGACAACGCTCTTCGCCCGCTTCGCGAGGCTCGTGGTGATCGTCCCGCTTGTGGAGGAGATTTTCTGGAGGGGATTTTTGATGCGTTTCCTCATTCGCGAGGATTTTGAAAAAGCCCGCATCGGGGAGTTTCATTGGAAGTCGTTTCTCCTCGTGGCCGTGTTTTTCATGCTTGTCCACTCGATGGCCGACTGGCCGGCGGCATTCCTGTGCGGACTCGCCTACAATCTTGTCGCCGTGAAAACCGGCAGCCTCGCGGCTTGCGTCGTGGCCCATGCCCTGACGAATCTGGGCCTCGGAGCCTACATCATGGCCACGCGCCAGTGGGGTTTTTGGTAAATGAACATCGGACTCGCCCAACTCAACCCGACCGTCGGCGATCTCGCCGGCAACGCCCGCAAGATCATCGACGCCTGCCGCGACTTGGAAAAACGCGGCGCGGCGATTGTCCTCACGCCCGAACTCGTCCTCACCGGCTACCCGCCGCAGGACCTTCTTTTCAAATCCGACTTCGTTCCCGCGAGCCTGCGAACGCTCGAGGAAATCCACGCCGAGGTTGGTTCGGCCGCATGGATTGTCGGCTGCGTGCAACCGAACCCCTCGGAGCATGGCCGCCCTTTTTTCAACGCCGCTGCGATTCTGGAGAAAGGCCGTCCGCCGCGATTCGTCTTCAAGTCTTTGCTTCCGACCTACGATGTCTTCAACGAGGCGCGCTATTTCGAACCCAATTCCTCCCCCGCGCCAGTGGAGATTGGCGGGAGGCTTTTCGGGGTCACGATTTGCGAGGACATCTGGACGCCCGAGCATTTGCCGCGTCGCCTTTACTCGACAAATCCGGTTGAAACCTTGGTCGCCGCCGGCGCCACGGCGATCCTGAATCTTAGCGCCTCGCCCTTCCAGATCGGCAAGCCCGAGATCCGCGAGGAAATGATCGCCGCCCAGGCGAAAAAGCACCGCGTTCCGTTTTTCTACTGCAATGCTGTTGGCGGAAACGACCAGCTCGTATTCGACGGAAATTCCTTGGCCATCGACTCCGCCGGAAAAACCCTCCGCCGCTGGCCGGGCTTTTGTGAGTCGGTCGCCCTTGTGGAAGACCCCGAATCCACAGCGCCCATATCCCATATCGAATCGCTTCGTCAGGCTCTCGTCCTGGGAATTCGCGACTACGCCGCCAAGTGCGGCTTCCGCTCCGCCGTGCTGGGCTTGAGCGGTGGCATCGACAGCGCGGTCGTTGCCTGCCTTGCGGTCGAAGCCCTCGGCGCGGACAAAGTCACCGGCGTCGCGATGCCCTCGCCCTACTCCTCCGGCCACAGCGTCGAGGACGCGCACCAGCTCGCCCAAAACCTCGGAATGCCGTGCCTTAAAATTCCGATCGCGGAGAGCTTCGAGATTTTTAAAACCCAAATGCGCCCGGCGTTTGGCGACCGCCCCGAGGACGCCACGGAGGAAAACATGCAGGCCCGCCTGCGCGGCCTCACGCTGATGTCGCTATCGAACAAGTTCGGCCACCTCCTGCTCACCACCGGCAACAAAAGCGAACTCGCCGTCGGCTACTGCACGCTCTACGGGGACATGTGCGGAGGTCTCGCGGCGATTTCCGATGTGCCGAAGACGATGGTTTACGAACTCGCGCGGCATTTGAATGCGAAGCGCGAGTTGATCCCGCTCCGCACCATCGAAAAAGTTCCCAGCGCCGAGTTGCGTCCCAACCAGACTGACCAAGACACACTCCCGCCCTACGAAACTCTCGATGCCATCCTCCGGCTTTATGTGGAGGAAAACCTCGGCGTCGCCGAGATTGCGGCTCGGGGTTTTGATGCCGAGACCGTCCGCTGGGTCGCGCGCAAAGTGGATTTCAACGAATACAAGCGCGAACAGGCCGCGCCGGGCTTGAAGGTCACCAGCCGAGCCTTCGGCATCGGCCGCCGCATGCCGATTGCCCAGCGGTATTCGGTCGGCTGATCACTCGAGCGAGAGCAACATCACCTTCCCGTCGTCGTGGCCGATGGCCAGCAGAGGTTCGGAGGGATGCCACGCCAGCGCGCTGATGCCGGATTCGAGCTTCGAGCGTTTGCGTCGGAACTGGCCTTTTTCAAAGGTGATCACGAGGAGGGTTCCGGATTCGTCGCCGATGGCCAGCTGACCCTTTGAGGAAAAATCCAGCGCCTGTGCGGGCGACTCGCATCCCTCGATTTGGATGGGTGTCGCGCCGTCTGGGCCTTTCTTTCCCGTCATCGGCCACACGGTCACCACCGCGCTGCCCGCGGTGGCGAGTTGGCGGGAGTCTTTGGAAAACACGAGGGCCTGGACTTTTCCCTCGAAGCCTTGGATGTGAAGCGGGTGGTCGCGGGGAATGTCGTAGACATGAACGCTCGGCGTCTGGTCGCCCGTGGCGAGCCAGCGTCCATCGGGACTCCAGCCTACGCGCAGGCTCGCACCGCCCCAGTCGAATCGCGCAAAGGGTTTCTTCTGACCCAACCGCCAAAGCATCGCCCCGCCGGCGCCGACGGTGGCGACTTCGCGGGAGCGCGAGGGGTTCCAGGCGAAATCCACCACCGAGGTTTCGAGGTCGCGCAGGCTGAGCGAGTCGTTGCCCTCGGCATCGAAAATGTTCAGCGACTTGCCCTGCGCGGCGGCGAGGAACTTCCCGTCCGCGGTGGGTTTCACGCGCTCGATCAAGCCACGACCGGGATTCCATTCTCGTGAACCGATCCGCACTTTTCCATCGAACCCGCAGGTCGCGGGCTGGTCGAGGAACCAAGCCGATTCGCCGTTTCCCAAGCCGTGGCCGGGCAGCGTTTCGAAGATTTGGACATCGGCTCCGACGACTAAAATCGAACCCGTCGCGGGCGTGGCCAGCAGACGCGAGCCGTCGGAGTTCCACGCGAGATGCAGGATGTGGTCGTCCGTCTCGAAAGTGCCGAGGTTTTTCAAGCGAGGCAGGCGCGGAAGCCTCTGTTGAGCGCCTCGCGGTCGAGATTTCGTCCGATGAAAACGAGGCTGTTCTTGCGCGGACGCCCGGCCCACGGCCCGCCGCTGGCGGCGTCGATGAGCATGTGGACACCTTGGAAAACCACGCGGTCGGCCTGATTCTTGACCGCAAAGACTCCCTTCATCCGGAAGATGTCCTGACCCTGCTCCTGCACGAGTTTCGAGAGCCAGTCGTTGAGTTTTCTCCCATCGCAATCGCCATCCGCCTCAATGCCCACGCTCGAAATATCCGAGTGGTGGTGATGATGGTGATGATCGTCGGGTTCTAGGAAATGGGGATTCAGCTCCGTGGCGCGGTCGAGATTGAAGCCGCCGACATCGAGGATTTTGGCGATGTCGATCTCGGCGCGCGTCGTGCGGTGGATCGTCGCCAGCGCATTCACCTCGCGGACGATTTTTTCCAAACCATCGAGTTTTTCCGCGGGAACGAGATCGCATTTGTTGAGGAGGATCACATCGGCGAAGGCGATTTGCTCCTCGGCCTCGTGCGTATCCTCCATGTGCCGCGCGATGTGGTGGGCGTCCACGACCGTGACCACGCCGTTGACGAAGGTTTTTTCGCGAATGTCCTCGTCCACGAAAAAGGTCTGCACCACCGGCCCCGGGTCGGCCAGGCCGGTGGTTTCGACGAGGATGTGGTCGAACTTGTCCCGGCGCTTGAGCAGGTTGCCGAGGATTCGGATCAGATCGCCCCGCACGGTGCAGCAGATGCAGCCGTTGTTCATCTCGAAGAGTTCCTCGTCGGTGCTGATCACCAGTTCGTGGTCGATGCCCACTTCGCCGAATTCATTTTCGATCACGGCGATCCGGAGGCCGTGTTTTTCGGTGAGGATGCGGTTGAGGAGCGTGGTTTTTCCGGCTCCGAGGAAGCCGGTGAGGATCGTGACGGGAATGCGCGACATCCCGACAGAGTAACGGAAAAACGCCGCGGGCTGGAAAGCCGAAATCCGTCAGCCCAGCGTGCGCGGCACCTGCGAGGAGTGGTGGTGCTTGATCGGGTGCGGCTTGGTGATGTTCATCGCGAACGAAAACCTCGCCTCGAAAGTCAGCGGCTCGTCATCCACCTCGAAGCTGAACCGATAAATCCCGCTCGCCACTTTCACCGTCTCCGAGAGCGAGGTGACGCGGAGGGTTTTCGGGTGCAGGGAAACCTGGAGCCCTTTTCGCGAGGAAAGTGATTGGAAGTATTCCTCGCGTTGTTCCTCGGTGGTGATCGTGTGTGGCGAGAAGGTCGGCAGCAACACCGCGTGGGAGGCATAGAGGCTCGTTACCCCGGCCACATCGCCGGCGTTCACGCAATCCATCCAGCGCACCACCACTGTGGCCGCATCAAGATCGCACTCTTCAACATGAGGGTAGGAGGTAGACATGCCGGTATTTTTTCTTTCGCCAGCGGAGCTGTCACGCATGGATTTAAAAGTCCATCAATCCTTCTTGCCTTGAATGCCCCGCCGCCGTTCTCTGCAGCCGAGGCGACGGAAATTGAAAACGCGACTGACAACACAAACCGAAGGTCGGCTGAAGTCCGGCTGGGATGCGTTTGTGCTTCTGATGACCACGGCGGCGGCGGTGGAAATTCCGCTTCGTCTCTCGGAGGGAATCCCTCTGGAAGGGGCTTGGCTGGTTTTCGACTCCTTTCTTACGGCGGTCTTCGCCCTCGATATGATCGTGAATTTTTTTGCCCCCGTCATGGTCGATGGACATCTCGTCACCGACAGAAAAACGATCGCTAGCCGCTATCTTAAAGGCTGGTTCGTTCTCGATGTCATCGCCACGGTGCCGTGGGAATTGTTTTTCGGCTCCGCTTTCGGGGGCTTGCGGCTTCTGCGGCTGCTTCGCCTGGCGCACATCGCCACCTTCATGAAGCGCGTGGCGAACGCCAATGTGATCAACGCCAGCGTGCTTCGAATGGCCTTTCTCGCATTCTGGATCACTATTTTTGCGCACTGGGTTGCTTGCGGATGGATCGTCTTGGGAGCTGGAAACATCGGTCCGGAATGGCGGAGCGACCACGCACTCCTTTACATCCGGAGCCTTTACTGGGCTGTCACCACCATCGCCACCATAGGCTACGGCGACATAACCCCCCAAACGCCAGTCGAGACCGTTTACACCATCTTTGTCGAAATCCTCGGTGCCGGCATTTACGGCTATGTGATCGCGATTTTCGCGAGCCTCATCGCCAAGCTCGATGTGGCGCGGAACAACTTCACCGAGCATCTCGAAAAAATAAACACCTTCATGCGCCTGCGGAAAATCCCGCCGGACCTCCAAGCACGAATCCGCGGCTATCACGAATACCTCTGGAACTCCCGCCGTGGCTATGACGAAGCCCATGTGCTCGCCGATCTCCCGGAGTCCTTGAAACTCCGCATCTCCCTCTTTCTCAACCGCCAAATCCTCGAAAAGGTGCCGATTTTCCGAGGTGCCAGCGACGATCTCCTCCAGCAGATCGTCCTCAACCTCAAGCCCGAGGTTTTCACACCTGGTGACTACATTTTCCGCGAGGGAGAAATTGGCACAGGCATGTATTTCATCAGCCGGGGCAGCGTGGAAGTCGTCTCGAAAGACGGCCAAACCATCTTCGCTACGCTGGCGGAGGGAAATTATTTCGGCGAAATCGCGCTCCTCATGAGCCAACCCCGCAACGCCAGCATCCGCGCGGTGGACTACGTCGATCTCTATTCGCTCGAACGCGATACCCTCGAATCAATCTTGAGCAAATTCCCCGCATTCCAGTCCCACATCCACGAGCTCGCCGCCCAACGCCAAGCCGAGTTGGGAATGGCGCAGGGCTCGTCGGTTGCGGCTTGAATCGTCTTTCCCCTCGGAATTCCGGAGCTACCACCAAAGCGCGGCGCAAGCAATGAGCCCGGCACCGTAGGCGATGCCGCCGAGGCACGAGATTTTCCAACGCAGGGAATTTGCGGTGAACCAGGCGACGATGTCGCGCAGGGTGTAGGGCATTCCAACGAAAAGCAGTCCCGCCGAAGCCCAGAGGTAGGCTAGCAGCGTGAGAAGCACACGGCTCTGTTCTGTGCGGAGCATCGCGGACCCGAGCAGGGGCTCTGCGGCGAGCAAAAGGATCATCCCCAGCGCACGGACGGCGAGAAACTCCTCCACATAAATCCACGACAGAATCGCCCCGGCGACGACTCCAACAAGCATGATGCTGCGGAGTCGGGAGAATTCCCCAAGGTCGAGGTCTTGAAGCATCAGGAAACTCCAGATGGCGGCGATGGCTAGAAGAATCCCGGCGGCCGCCCGCGAGCGGGGAAGGGCTTTGGCGAAGCGCATCGCCCGGCCGCAGTCCGCCAGCGCTGCGGCGTGCGAGACGAGGAGAAGAATCCCGGCGGCGAGCCCGGTGGTTTGAAGCGAGAGTTGGTAGATCATTTCTTCTTCTTTTTCTTTTTGCGCGGGACGGCAGGGCGCTCGAAGCCCTCCCAGAGTCGCTCGCCGAGCGCGGCTTGGGCGGCGGCAACTTGGGCCTCCTTTTTACTGGAGCCATGGCCCTGGCCGAGTTCGATGCCGTTCCAGACGACACAGCAGATGAAGACTTTTGAGTGCTCGGGTCCGGTTTGGGACACGATCTGATAGTCCGGCGCCGCAGGTTGAATGGCTTGGAGAATTTCCTGCAAGTAGCCCTTCGGATTGATCTCCTCGGGCTGGCTGGCGATTTCGGCGAAGATGCCCTCCATCTGGCGCAAAATGAAAATGCGGGCCGCGTCGTAGCCGCCATCGAGATAGATTGCGCCGACTAGGGACTCGAACGCATCGGCAAGGGTGGATGCCCGTTCGCGGCCACCATTGGCCTCCTCGCCGCGTCCCATCATGATGAAGCTGCCCAGATCGATCGCCACCGCGCGCTCGCGCAGTGCGGGTCGAGAGACGATCCGGGTGCGGAGTTTGGTGAGCTGGCCCTCGCCGAAATCAGGGAACATGCGGAAGAGGTGTTCGGTGACGGAGACTTGGATCACGGCGTCGCCGAGAAACTCCAAGCGCTGGTTGTCGAAAGGAAAACTTTTTCTCTCGAGGGAAATGCTCGGGTGGGTGAGCGCCTCCGCAAGGAGGAGGCTGTTGCGGAATTTGTAGAAAATCCGCTCCTCAAGCGGGTTCATGATCGAGGTTTTCGGAGCATCAATCATCTCAACGGCGCTCCACAGGGGGAACGGTTTCAATGCGGGCTCGTGGTTCAATCATGATTGGAGATTAGCGTCAGGTTGGGATGGCGCAAGTCCTCTATGAGAAGGAATTAAAGTCGGCGCTGGTTGGGCTGCTGATCGCCGATGGGTTGTTTTGTGCCGACCTGCGCCAGCCAGTGGGGCAGAGGCTTCGGCGTCACGAGCACCTGGGCGTTCACGCCAACGGAGTCGAATAACTCGATGACATCTCGGGATTTCATGCGAATGCATCCGAAGCTGACCGGTTGGCCGATATTCCGCTCCTCGGGGGTGCCATGGATGTAGATGTATCGCGAAAAGGCATTGCGATTGCAGGATTCAAGGCCGTCAAGCCACAAGATACGCGTCACGATCGGATCCCGGCCGGGGGCGTCTACCGGCAAAACCTCGCCGGTGGGGACGCGGCCTTTGAAGACGGTTCCGGGCGGCATGTCGTCGCCGATTTTTTTCCGAACGCGGAGCTTTCCGACCGGGGTGGCATAGGAGCCGCGCGCGTCGCCGAGGCCGAATTTCGAGGTGGATATGGGAAAGCTGCGCGTGGGTTTTCCATCGCGGAGAAGAACCATCTTTTGGTCTGCGGCGCTGATGATCATTTGGTTTCGCGAGTCGGTGGCACAACCGGCGAGGAGGAGGGTGGCGGCGATCAAGAGCGCGATCGCACTGGAGTTGAAAAACCCGCCTCTCCGTGCGCGCTCAGTGGATGTCAGCAAGAGGTGGCTGTGAATGATGTCCGCAAAAAGTGATGTCAAAATAGAGCTTAAAAAGCCGCAAATGAACGACCAACAGCGGCGCCGCGTCAAGCTCAAAGACCAGCGGAATTTTAACAAAGTAAAAGGTTGCGCTACGGCATGGTCAGCTTATTGAGTATACTAAGGTAAACAACTACGAACACCGCAGGTTTCGCGACGCAGGATTCTTTTGACAAAGAGTCGCGAGCCGCGGGGGCATAAACGGGGAAAAATATCGACATCACATTACAGCTGGAGGCGATCTTGAAGGTCGAAAAGAGGGAACACCTCTTGAAGAACTTCTTGGACGAGGGGGTGGATGACGCGGTCCTTGGCTATCTCACGGACGCGGATTTAAAGGATTTGGGTGTTGCCAAAATTGGCGATCGCAGGCGACTCCTCGCCGCTTTTGCAAAGCTCAACCACGAAGGCGCGATCATTCAGGCAACGCCGATGCCCAAGGCGTCGGTGGCCAATCCGCATGTGAACAGCATTGGAATGCCGCTGGTGCCTGTGCCGCGTTTCAAGACGCTTGGCTGCATCTGGCCGACCCGCGTGTGCGATTACAAACTTTACTGCGTCGACAAGGGCATCGAATTTCCCGATCAAAAAAATCCCACCGACTCCAACCATCCGGTGGTGAATGTGAGCTGGCACGACGGGATTGATTTTTGCCTCTGGCTTACTGCGAAAGAGCGTGAGGCCGGGCTCATGCCCGAGGATCAATTTTACCGCCTGCTCACCGACCTTGAGTGGAGTGCGGCGATCGGGCTTCCCCACGAAAGCCAGGAAACCCCCGCCGAGCGCAGCAAGCAAAAGCCCGGATACCCATGGGGGCCCGGCTACCCGCCTCGCAAAGGCGTCGGCAACTACCACCAATCGCTGAAAGTGGATGACTTCGAATTCACCTCACCCGTCGGCGCTTTTCCTGCCAACGAATTCGGCTTTTTCGATCTCAGCGGGAATGTCTGGGAGTGGTGCATGGACAATTTCAATTCCTCCCGCACCTACCACACGCTTCGCGGCGGCGCGTGGGATTTCTACGGCAGCGGCCTCATGTCCTCGGCGCGCAATGCGAACGATCCGAATGGCCGTGGCACCAGCGTGGGATTCCGCATCGCCTGGGCGATCCAGGAGCATTTCTCCAACCAGCCCAAACCGGTTCGCACCTGACCGGCGGCTTTCGCCGTGACATCCGAGCGCGCCGGTCGAAGATGCCGCGTTTATGAGATTCCTGTGGCGTTTTACGGCAGCCGTTGTGCCCTTGCTCGCCGTCGCGGCGGGTCTGGCTGTCTGGCTCGGGCAGCCGGTTTCCAATCAGGAATTGCTCGCGAATTTTGCGAAGGCCGGGGACTTTCTGCGCGGATGCCTAAGCCTCGGCGGGTGGGCGTGGTGGTCGCCGATGTTTCAGCAAGGAACGAGTCTCGCGCCAGCTTGGGGCGTGATATTCTCAAATGCGCTTCTGCTCGCGGGCGCGGGAGTTTTCGGGTTTTTGGCGGGAAGCAAAGTGGCTGTCGCGCTCTGCCTGCTTGGCGGCGCGTCGGGGATGTTTTTCTTCCTGCGCCGATGGACCGAAAATCTCCCCGCTGCTTGGCTTGGCGCGGTTTTGTTTCTGCTCGGTCCCTCGGTGCTGACGCGCGCGGCGGAGTTCGAGCATTTCGTGGTGGTCGCCTCGCTGGCTGTTCTGCCATGGGTTCTGTGGGCGTTGGTGGGATATTTTCGGGAGGGAACAACCCGGTCTGCTGTGACGCTCGGGATGGTGTTTGCCGCGCTCACGCTCAGCTATGCAAAAACGGCCGTCATGGCCCTGCCCGCGTTGATCGCTTTCGCGGCGGTTGAGTATTTCTCCGCTCCCCGCACGGCTCGCCCGGGGTGGAAGGCGATGGGTTTGGCGTTGGGCGTGCTGATTTTGCTCGCGGTGGTTCCGAACCTGCCTGCGCTTCGCGAGACGCGTTTTCTCGCGTTGTTCGATCTCGGGCCGTTTGAAGGATGGCAGCGGGCTTTCAGCACCAAAAGCGCGCTGAGCTGGTTCGACCGGGGGGAGCTTTTGGGCGAGGGGATGGACTCGGGGTTTGCGCCGACCACTCTGAATGGCGGGACTTATTTGGGCTTTGTCGTCGGCGCCTTCCTGGCTGTGGCGCTCCTGCGTCGGTCGCTCCACGGGAGTCCCGTCGGCCGCGCGGCCAGGACGCTGATCGCGATCGCACTCGGGATGTTCTGGCTCTCCTTCGGCCCACGGAGCGTGCTCGGCGGGCACTTTGAATTTCTCGCCATGTCTCCGGGCGCGGCGGATTTCACTCCCGCAATCGCCTGGTTCCTGCTCGCCACGCAAGTTTGGGTGATTTTTCAACTCGTCCCGTCCGACTCCCTGAAATGGCGCTGGGCAGCGGCAGTGATTTCGATCGCGTATCTACTTGTCCCGGGATTTCGCCTGCTGGAATGGCTGCCTCTCTATGAAAATATCCGCGCGCCGTTTGATTTTTATCAAGTGACCGGCGCGGTTTTTGTGGCTGGTGCCGCCGCGCTCGCAGCTTCCCGGCTGCTGGCTGGAATCCCGGCGCTGATGGTGCTGTTCGCTCTGCTGGTGGCCCTGGATGCGGGGGTTTACGCGAAGCCCTTTTTCACTCCGAAGATGGACCGCGCGGTGTGGACGGATTTTTTGGAGGCTCAGGAATTCCTGAAATCCTCCCCGAAGCCAGGCCGGGTTTATCCGTTTTCAGGCCGGTATTTTTATTTGATGACGCCCTGGCTCTCGGGTCGTGCGCTGGGAGCGGAGGCGTTCAACAACTACCTCCAGCAACGCCACGCGGCGGTTTTGCAGGCGTCGGCTGGTCTGGCGGACGAGCCACTCGAGACCTACTTCCGCGTTGCGGGGATCGCCTATCTGCTGGTCGACAAAACCGATCCCGATACCTCTACGAAACAGCAGGAGCGGTTGAGGAAAATGGCTCCGGTGGTTTTTGAAAATTCCAACATCGCGGTGCTCGAAGTAAGGGATTCCCTCGTGGATGCGTTCCTCGCGCGCGATTTCATTCAGACCACCTCCGACGCCCCCGAAACCGCCATGGCGGCACTCGGCGGCGCGGCGCACAATCTGGCAGTGATCGAGACTCGTGGTGGCGAAACGGATCAGGAGGGCCTTCGCGGGCGGGTGGTCGAGGGCCGAATCGTGCCACGCGAGGGGGAGGTTTTGGAAGAGGGTCGCCCGTTTTTGCATATCGCGAAAACCGGTGCCTCGAATTACCAGCGCGCTGAATTTCAAGCGTCGGGCGAGCCGGGCTGGCTGGTCTTCAACGAAGCCTGGCATCCCGATTGGACGGCGCACGAGGGTGGTAAGAAGTTGGAAGTTAGCAGGGGGCTGCTCGCTTTTTCCGCTGTGAGGACGGATGGAAAATCCCCGGTCGTTTTCGAGTTCCGCCCGCCGTGGTGGTATGATTGCTGCGCGTGGTTGGCCGTCGCGGGCTGGGCGGCGGTGCTGGTTTATCTTGCCCTCGGCTTCAGGCGGGGCGGCGACCGGTCAGGGCGCGCTGGAGCGTGAGCTGATCGGCATGTTCGAGTCCGCCGCCGGCGGGCAGGCCGTGCGCGATGCGTGTGAGGGGAATTTCCATCGGCGCGAGGATTTCAGTCAGATAGTTCGTGGTCGCCTCGCCTTCTACATCGGCACTGAGCGCCAGGATCACCTCGGCGGGACGGTTTTTTTCGATCCGGCGGAGGAGCGGCTCGATCCGGAGTTGCTCGGGGCCGATGTGGTCGAGCGGAGCGAGGCGTCCGCCCAAGGCATGGTAAAGCCCGGCAAAAACTCCGCTGCGTTCGAGAGGGAGGATGTCGGTCGCTTGCTCGACGATGCAGAGTTCCTTGCCTTGGCGGGCTGGTTGCGAGCAGATGCCGCACAATTCCTCCTCGGCGAAAAAACCGCACTCGCGGCAGGGATGGATCGTGGCAGCCGCGTGGGTGAGCACCTCGGCGAGTTGGCCGGGGCGGGCGTCTCTGTGCCCGAGCAGCCAGAGCGCGCAACGCTCGGCGCTGCGGGGCCCAAGGCCAGGCAGGCGGCGAAGCTCGCGCGTGAGTTGATTGAAGGGAACCGGGTAGTCGAGCGGCATCGGAGGGGTCAGGCGAGGAGGCCGTCCACGATTCGCACCAAACGGTCGCCACGCGCAGCGAGGCGGTCGTCATGCGTCACAACCGCGAGGGTGCGGCCGTCCGCCTTGGCGAGATCGAGAAGCAGGGCGATGATGACCTCGCCGTTCTTGGAATCGAGGTTGCCGGTGGGTTCGTCGGCGAAAAGGATCGAGGGGTCGTTGATCAGCGAGCGGGCGATGGCGACGCGCTGTTGCTCGCCGCCGCTGAGTTCGGCGGGCAGGTGGTCCATGCGGTCTTTCAGCCCCACGCGATCGAGCAATTCCCGCGCGCGGGCCTCGGTGTTTTTTCCGCCAATCAGGGAAGGGAGGAGGACATTCTCGAGGGCCGTGAGCTCCGGCAGGAGAAAATAGGACTGGAAAACAAAACCCATGCGGTCGTTGCGAAGGCGGGCGAGGGCGTTTCCCGACAGGCCGTATAGCGAGTGGCCCTCGAATTCCACGCTCCCCGCCTCGGGGGTTTCCAGACCGGCGATCGTGTAGAGGAGAGTCGTCTTGCCCGCGCCGCTCGCGCCGCAGAGAAAAACGGACTCGCCCGGCGCGAGGTCGAGATCGATCCCGCGCAAAACCTGAATCCGGTTGCCTCCGATTCGGAACGACCTCTGCAGGCCGCGTGCCGAAAGGCGAGGCGTCATGCCCGGCTCTCGACGGGAACGAATTTTTTGCCGACGGCTGGGCCGGTGTATTCGCTGAGCGGGCGGTAGAGGCGGTTGTCGGCAAGCTGCTCCATCACATGACCCGTCCAGCCCGCGCAACGCGCGATCGCGAAGACTGGCGTGAAGAGGTCGGTCGGCAGGCCGAGCGAGTAGTAGACCGTGGCGGAGTAGAAATCGACATTCGCGTTGAGCCCCTTGCGTTGCTTCATGATCTTCGCGATCTGCTCGCTCATGCGGATCCATTTCGGCTCGCCGAGTTGGTCGCTGAGCGTGACGGCCATGGCGCGGAGGTGCGGGGCGCGGGGATCGAGGGTTTTGTAGACGCGGTGCCCGATGCCCATGATCTTTTTCTTTTGGGCAAGTTGATTTTCGATCCAAGCCTCCACATGGCTCTCGTCCCCGATCTGCTGGAGCATGTGGATGACGCCCTCGTTCGCGCCGCCATGGAGCGGGCCTTTGAGAGTTCCGATCGCGGAGGTGATCGCCGAATACATATCCGAGAGGGTTGCGATCGTGACACGCGCGGCGAAGGTCGAGGCGTTCATGCCGTGGTCCGCGTGGAGGACATAGGCGACATCGAGGGTGCGGGCGGCTTGCTCGGTCGGTTCGGTGCCAGTGATCAAATAAAGAAAATGCGCGGCCTCGCCGAGGTCGCGGCGGACCGGAGGGAGGTCAAGACCCTTGCGGGCGCGGTGGAAATACGCGGCGATGACTCCGATTTTCGCCGTGATGCTGACGGCGCGGTGATAGTTCGCGGCCGGGCTGTCGTCTTTAAGGGAATCATCGTAGAGGCCGAGCATCGAGACGGCGGTGCGAATCACATCCATCGGCGGGGCGTCCTTCGGAGCGGTTTGGAGGAAGTCCACCACAGGTGCTGGCAACTCACGCTCGGCGCGGAGTTTTTCGGTGAGCGCGGCGAGCTGTCTTTTGTTCGGAAGCTCGCCGTGCCAGAGCAGGTGGGTCACCTCCTCGAAGGTCGCCTTCCCGGCGATTTCGTTGATGTTGTAGCCGGCGTAGATCAAAATCCCCTCGTTCCCCAGCACATCGCTGAGGTTGGTGGTGTTGGCGACGATTCCTTCGAGTCCTTTGGCGATAATGTTAGACATGGTGTGTGGAGTTTTTTGAGGGAGATTG
>CAWUMN010000022.1:0-16368 GCA_963923595.1 uncultured bacterium | reverse complement strand
GGCATGGGGCGGGCCGGGGAGGGATTCCTTTTTGTCCGGATCCCACCAGACATAGAAATTCGGGAGTTTGGAAAACACCGCGCCGGCGAGGTCGACCAGCGGCGTCGGTAGGCCATGAACGCTGAAGAACGGCGCGATGATCGCCGCTTTGTCGATGCCATCGCGGTTCTGCGACATCCAGGCGACGGCCACCGCGCTCCCCGAGAGGCCGACAATCGTCACGCGGTCGCCGAGTCCTGCGGCGATGTCGAGGCCCGCCGCCGCCTGGTCGATCAAGTCCTGCGCAGTTTGCAGGCCCTGGTCCCCATTGAGCCGGTCGCGGAACCCGGCCAACCGCGCGCGGGGAACGACGACATTGAATCCGGCGGCATGGAGTTGTGTGCCAAGCGTGGCGAATTGCTCGGGGCAGTTCGTCAAGCCATGCAAAAGCACAAAGGCGCGGTCGGTTTTCCGCCCGTGGTGGAGAAGCCGGCTCGCGCCCGACGGCGAGAGCGGAAGCGAGGATTCCGACGCGCGGAGATTCTTAAACTTGGCCAGCGCCTCGTCGAATGACCCGGCGGGGTTCGGCTGTGACACGAACTTCGGAATGCTCCAGAGCGACCAGCCAAGAACTCCCGCGACCGCCACCAAGGCGACCATGAAAATTCGCCTCATCGGAATTTCGGTGCCCAGGTCGGACGGGCCTTGGCGGCGATGAGGAACCCGACTCCCATGAGCACGAGGAAGAGCGACAAAAACTGCCCCCGTGTGAACATCCCCGTCAGCGGCGCGTCGGGTTCACGGAAAACCTCGCCTGCGATCCGGAGCACCGCATACGCGATGAAAAACACGCCAGTCAGCACGCCGTCGGGCAGGCGGAACCTCGTCCGCAAAATCCACAGGATTGAAAAGAGCACCGCGCCTTCGAGGAACGCCTCGTAGATTTGAGAGGGATGGCGCGGCGAGAGGTTCGCCTCCAAAATCCCGCGCAGCTCGGGTTTGCCCGCATTTTCCACCACCGCATCCAGCGAGCCCCATTGCGGATTCGCCTCCGACACCCGAACCAAAACCTCCCGCACACGCTCCGGCTCGGCGGAGTAGAGTTCCTTCGGAAATTGCACCGCCCAAGGCACCTTTGTCGGCCGCCCGTAGAGTTCGCCATTGATGAAATTCGCGCACCGCCCGAGGAACAAGCCCGCCGGCGCCGCCACGACGATGTTGTCGCCCACATTCAGCCACGGGATTTTTTTTCTCCGCGCGTAGATCCAGGTGAAAATCACGATGCCGAGGATGCCGCCGTGGCTCGCCATGCCGCCTTCCCAGAATCTGAAAAACACGAGCGGATTCGCCGCGAATTGCGGCCAATCGTAGAAAAGCATGTAGCCCAGCCGCCCGCCCAGAATCACTCCAAAGAGCGCCGTGCCCGTGATGAAATCCGCCACCGCCTCTGGCGCGATATCGCTGAATCCCCGCCGCGCCAGATGCACCCCGATCCCGTAGGCCGCCAAAAACGCCGCCACATACGCGAGCCCATACCAGCGCACGCCAAAGCCGTCCCCGAAGCGAATCAGGAACGGACTCAAATCATGAATGTAATACGCGAACATGTAGGATTTGGCTTTCCGGCGGAGCGGTGCGATACCATGCGGCCATGCCGTTGGCTTGTCGACTTTTTGCCTTTGGGGAAAAACCATCCGCCGTCCGCGTGGAGGAAATTCCAACGCCCGCACCCGCTCCCGACGAGGTCGTGGTTCGCATGCTCGCTGCCCCAATCAACCCGGCCGACCTCAATGTCATCGAGGGCACCTACGGCGAACTTCCCCCGCTCCCAGCCACAATCGGCAACGAAGGTTGCGGCGAAATTCTCGCTCTTGGCGCAGGTGTCGAAAACCTCCGCGTCGGCCAAAAAGTCCTTCCGCTTGCGTTTGGCACTTGGTCGAGCGAACTCGTCCTCCCCGCAAAAAACGCCATCCCGCTCCCCGACGACATCGATATCCGCCAAGCTGCCATGCTCGCTGTGAACCCCGCCACCGCGTGGCGTTTGCTCCACGACTTCGCAACGCTTAAACCCGGCGACTGGATCGTCCAAAACGCCGCCAACTCCGGCGTCGGCCGCGCCGTCATCCAACTCGCCCGCCATCTCGGCTTTCGCACACTCAATATCGTCCGCCGCCCGGAACTTATCGACGAACTTCTCGCCCTCGGCGGCGATGTTCTTGTCACCGAGGAGACCGACCTGCGCCGGGAAGCCCGCCAGTTGTGCGGCGGCTCTCTCCCGAAGCTTGCCCTGAACGCCGTTGGCGGCGCCAGCGCGTTGAATATCGCCAACGCCCTCGCGCCGGGTTCGCCACACATCACCATCGGCGCTATGGCGCGCCAGCCGCTTAAAATCCCGAACGGCCTCCTGATTTTCCAGAACCTCGCCTTTCGCGGCTTCTGGCTCCGGCGCTGGAGGGGGACAGCTCCCATTGCCGACATCCGCTCCACCTACGCTGCGCTCGCCGTCCTCCTGCATCGCGGCATCCTCCACTTCCCGATCCAGCAAATCCTCCCTCTCTCCGGGGTCGCCGATGCCCTTGCGGTCGCCGTGCGGGGCGCGCGTTCGGGAAAAATCCTCCTCGACCTGCAATCCTAGCAAAACGGCCCCTGGAGAGCCTCGTGCAGGGTTTCTACGCCTGAATGTGGCGAAGATATCATAAACCTATGCTGGTTGTTTCGGGAGGTGGATGGTAGTTCGGTCAATATGGCATTTTTGATTCAGGTGAATGAGGGAGTGAAGTCGGTCGTCCTGCCTCTTGGCAAAGCAGTAATTTTGATCGGGCGGGATGTGAAATCGAACCTCTACCTTGACGCCACGGGAATTTCTCCCGACCACGCCTCGATTGTTTTTTCCAACGAAACCTACACGCTCAAGGACAACGGCTCCACAAGTGGCACATTCGTCAATGGCGTCCGGGTTTCCGAACACAGCCTCGCGCACGACGATGTGATTCAATTCGGGCCCTACCATTTTAAAGTCGATCTGAAAAACCCCACGCCGGTAACCACTTCGGCCGCCGAGAACGATGTCCAGCTAGAGCGCTCCGGGCATTCCTACACGCGCCGCGTGGAGTTGGAGGAAATCGTGGGCCGCGAATCCAACGGCCCTTTGCATGTCGTGATGACCAATACCCCGAAGACGCTGCCGGAGCCCCTGCCAGCCAGTGGTTTTCTGGCGAACCTGAGTCTTCAGGAGCGCCAAAACCTCTCGCTGCGCGGCGTCTATCGCTACGCGCGGACCGGCGAGGTTTTGATCCGTGAGGGGCAAAACTCCGACCGGCTCATGCTTTTGATCTCCGGCAAATGGGAGGCGCGCAAGGAGGAGACCAAGACCGTCCTCGGCCAGATCAACCCCGGGGAATGGGTTGGCGAGGTGAATATCTTCGACCCCTCCGGCGCGATCTGTTCGGTCGTGGCAGTGGTGCCCTCCGAGTATTGGGAGATCACCCGCGAAGCATTTGAAAAATTCATCAACGACTCGCGCTCCACCGGTAGCGCGATCTTGATCGCCCTCGCCGCCACGCTGGGCCGCCGTATCCGCCAGTCGACCGGCGACCTCGAAAAAGCTGTGAACGCCCCGCCTGTCGTTCTGCCCCCGAAGCGCTCGAGGTTCACCCCGGTCTTCGCGGTGGTTGCCATTCTGGCTATCATTGCCGCATGTGTGTTTTTCTTCACGGGAACTGCGGACAAAAATCGCCTCCAAGCGGAAAAACAACAGCTCGCCCATGAGAGTGAGGAAACCCAGCAGGAGGCCTCGCAGAGCTTGCTCTCTCTCCGGGATGTTCTCCAAAAAAACCGCGCGGAGCTTCAGCAGGTCAAGATAGAGAACAAGGATTTGCATGAACGCTTGAGCGTGGCTCTCAACGCGATCGAGGCCCTGAAACAATCCAAAAGCGCGGTGCAATCCCCCGCAACCGCCATCATTGCCGCAGCTCGGGCTCCTCAAAGCCAACCCGCCGATCCCGCCCAGGCCGCGATTTTGGCGAAAGCCGAAACGATGTATGGCCACCCTTCGAAAATCACCATCATCAAAAAAACCAATGTCTCCCTGATCATGGATGGCAAAGTGACAGGCAGCGTGGTGTTGCCCGAGGGTCGCGAATTGCCGGTCGTCGGCGCCGAGAAGGACAGCGTGATTGTAGAGTTCGGCAATGCCCGCCAAGTCATTCCGAAATCGAACACGAACTTCGCCGAGGCGCTTGCGGCCGAGGTTGAAGCTGCCAAGAGCAAGCAGGCCACCACTCCTGAACCCGCAGTGGTGGAAAACAAAGTCCAGGTCGCCCCGCCGAAGAAGGCCCTCCCGAAACTCCAAAACGAAATCTCTAAAAAATCCGATCTCTCTTTCGATAAAGTCACCACCCTTCTTGAGGAGGTGAGGCTTCTGCAAACGCTCGATGATTTCCGCCGTATGCGCGGTGCCACCGGCCCTGATTTCGCCCGCTTCATGCGGTCTTTGGAATCCAAGTGGAACCGTGCAGCCAAGGAATCCCTCGCCCTCCTCTCTCTTAATGGCGGTCAGGAAGAATACCGCGCGATTTTGAAAAAAATCATCGAGGCCTCCGAGATGGTCGACCCAGCCCGCGCCCCCATGTTCGAAGCCAAGCTCCGGGAGATCGATGCGAGTTGGCTGAAGTTGAAGACGGAAGCCAAAATCCAAGGTGTCACCGAGCCGCCGGCCGCCCCGGAGTCCACCAACTAGCCCTGAAACCTCCCAAAAACACGCTGTGTCCGAGTTTTTCAACTCGCCAACTCCCGTCCGCCGCGCATAGCTTTCGCGTTCTCTCAACCGCCTTATGAAGACCAAAAAATCCACTTCCAAAAAATCCGACGCCTCGCCCGATCGCGGCAAAGTCATGAACGGCGCGGAAATCCTCGTCGAATGCCTTGAGCGCGAGGGTGTGGAGGTCATTTTCGCCTATCCCGGCGGTTGCTCGATGCCGATCCATCAGGCGCTCACCAAGACGAAAAAAATCCGCACGATACTCCCGCGCCACGAGCAGGGCGGGGTTTTCGCCGCCGAAGGCTATGCCCGTGTCACTGGCAAGGCGGGCGTTTGCATGGCCACCTCCGGCCCCGGCGCCACGAATCTCGTCACAGGCATCGCCGATGCGTTCATGGACTCCATCCCGATGGTCGCCATCACCGGCCAGGTGCCGCAGGAAATGATCGGTCGCGGGGCGTTTCAGGAAACCGATGTCTTCGGCATGACGCTCCCGATGGTGAAGCACAGCTACCTTGTGTGGGACATCGCTGAGTTGCCTCGCATCGTGAAGGAGGCCTTCTACATCGCGCAGTCCGGTCGGCCCGGTCCGGTGTTGATCGATATTCCGAAAAACATCCAGAACCAGACGATGCAGCCGATTTTCCCGAAGGAGATCAACCTTCGCGGCTACAAGCCCGAGCGTAAGGCTGACGATGTGGCACTCCATGAATTGATCGGACTGCTCAAGACCGCCAAGGCTCCGATGATCTATTGCGGCGGCGGTGTCATTTCCGGTTCGGCCTCGAAGGAACTCCTCGAATTCGCCGAGCGCACCCAAGTGCCTGTGGCCACCACGCTCATGGGCATCGGATGCTTCCCCGAATCGCACCCGCTCTCGCTGAAGTGGCTTGGCATGCACGGCACGGTTTATGCCAACAACGCCGTTAACGAAGCCGATCTCCTGCTTGCCATCGGCGTGCGTTTCGATGACCGCGTCACCGGCAAGGTCGAGAAATTTTGCGAGCACGGGACGATCGTCCACATCGACATCGACAATTCCGAGATCAACAAAAACAAAGCCGTGCGGCTGCCGATCCTCAGCGATCTCAAATACGCCCTCGGCCGCTTGAATAAAATCCTCGATCAAGCCGGCTACAAGCGCGCTGCCAAAAACTACACCCGCTACACGAACTGGTATCGCCAGATCGATGCTTGGAAAAAGAAGCACCCGCTCAGTTTTAGGGACACCGAGGATGTCATCCAGCCCCAGCATGTCATCCGGCTTCTGCACGAGATGACCAAAGGCGAGGCGATCATCACCACCGGTGTCGGCCAGCACCAGATGTGGGCCGGCCAGTTTTACGATTTCGACAAGCCCCGAACCTTCATCACCTCGGCCGGCCTCGGCTCCATGGGCTTCGGCTACCCTGCTGCGATGGGTGCCAAAGTCGGCATGCCCGACAAGCAGGTCATCGACATCGATGGCGATGGTTCTTTTTTGATGAATGTCCAGGAACTCGCCACCGCCCACATCGAAGGCATCGCGGCGAAGGCGATTATCTTGAACAACCAGCACCTCGGCATGGTCGTTCAGTGGGAGGACCGCTTTCACGGCGGCAACCGAGGGCACACTTTCCTCGGCGACCCGAAGAACCTGAAGCGCATCTACCCGGATTATGTCGAGCTCTGCAAAGGCTTCGGCGTCACCTGCGAGCGCGTCCTTCACAAAAAAGACCTCCCGGCCGCCATCAAGCGTATGCTGGACTCGAAGGAAGTCTATGTGCTCGATGTCATGACTCCCTACACCGAGCATGTCTTGCCAATGATCCCCTCCGGCAAGACCTACAAGGACATCATAACCGAGTAGGACCAGAAGTAGTCCGATTTTTGAAGGTGCGCTGGCGCCCCCCCTTCGAGCTTCATTTCATGAAGCTCAGGCAAGGCGCCTGCATTCGAAAGTCGATTCCCCTACAAGATTGGGGAACCAATGCTGCAAAAGACCGATGCGGTCGGTCTGCTCATGGCGAAGATTATAGCAAATGCTAATTCTCTATGGGCAAACATGGCCCGACATGTGGTTGTAGCGAACTTTGCGAAGTCTCGTTTTTCGCCGCTGGCGTCAGCTCAGAGCGGTCTGCGGATCGGCTCTGGGAGTGGGTTTATGTGGGGTTCGCCGCTCCCGAATGGGAGCGGAGCCTACGGGGCTCGAACCCGCAACCTCTGCCGTGACAGGGCAGCGCTCTAACCGATTGAGCTAAGGCTCCTGGAAAAGGAGCGGTGAAACTAGGGGTCCACCGCGTTTGTGGCAACTTTTTTATTCGTTTTTTTTATCCAGCCGCGGAGTGCGATTAGAAGTGGATCGCGTGGCCTTGGCTGGCGTGGGCGGCTTCGTGGACGGCCTCGCTCAGCGTGGGGTGAGCGTGGATCGTTGCGGTGATTTCCTCGTAGGTGGCCTCCATGGTGATCGCTAGGCCGAGCTCGGCGATCATCTCGGTGGCGTCGGCTCCAATGATGTGGGCGCCGAGGATTTCGCCGTGCTTCTCGCCAACGAGGAGCTTCACGAATCCATCGCTCTCGCCGACCGCGAGTGCCTTGCCGCTGGCCATGAACGGGAATTTTCCGACCTTGAATTTAAGGCCTTTTTCCTTCGCGGCCCGTTCGGTGAGGCCGACGCTGGCGACTTGCGGCTGGCAATAGGTGCAGCCGGGGAAGACGGAAACTTTCTTGGGCTTGGCTCCGGCGAACATTCCTTCGACGCACTGGACGGCCTCGTAGCTGGCGACATGCGCGAGCCAGGGTGGTCCGATGATGTCGCCTGCGCCGTAGATGCCTTTGACGCTGGTTTCGTAGCGGTCGTCGGTTTTGAGGTAACCCTTGGCGTCGGTCTCGAGCTTCACGCCTTTCGGCATGAGGGGCGAAACGCCGATGGCAACGAGTGCGATGTCGGCTTCGAGGGTTTCCGTGGCCTTGCCGCTGACGGTGAGGCGAACGCCTTTGTTGGTCGTCTCGGCCTTGTCCACCTTCGTGCCCGTCAGAATTTTGATGCCCTGTTTGGCAAGGGATTTTTCAAGTGCCTGGCTGACTTCGGTGTCCTCTACGGGGAGGATGTTCGGCATCATTTCGACGATGGTGACCTTCGTGCCGAAGGCGTTGAAGAAATAGGCGAACTCCACGCCGATCGCTCCCGCTCCGATGATGATGATTTCCTTCGGCTGTTTCTCCAGAACCATCGCCTGGCGGCTGCCGATGACGCTTTTTCCGTTGAAGGGAAATCCGGGCATCTCGCGGCTGACGACGCCGGTGGCGATGAGGATTTTCGCGGCCTTGTGCTCGGTTTTTTTGCCGTCGTTGCCGGTGACGACCACTGTTCCCGCCTGCGGGATTTCGGCCTCGCCGCGGAGGTAGTCCACCTTGTTTTTCTTGAAGAGCATTTCGATGCCACCCGCGAGGCGGTCGGCAACCTTGCGGCTGCGGCCGATGACTTTGTCCCACTCGTAGGAAAGGCCCTCGACCTTCAGGCCGAAGTCGCCGGCATGGTGCTTGATCGTCTGGTAGACCTCGGCGTTTTTAAGGAGCGACTTGGTGGGGATGCAGCCCCAGTTCAAGCAAGTGCCGCCGGCGCGGTCCATTTCGACCACTGCCACTTTTTTGCCGAGTTGCCCCGCGCGAATCGCACCGACATATCCTGCCGGTCCGCCGCCCACCACAATCAAGTCGTATTCAGCCATAGTTTTTATAAAATGAGCGCGCAGTCTGTGATGGTTCGCGGACGGATGCAAACCCATTGCTCGGTTTTTTGCAATTGACTTGCATGAGTGCAGGTGGCGAGTTTGGCGTCGTGAAGTTTTTGTTTTTCTTTGTGGCGATTCTGGCGTGGGGAGGCATCGGGGCGCAAGGGGAGGCGCTCCGCGTGGCGTCGTTAAGCACGGTCATGGCCGATCTGGCGCAGGACATCGGCGGGGAGCGGGTCGAGGTGGTTGAGATCGTGAAGCCGGGAATGGACCCGCACATCTTCGAGCCGTCGCCGGGCGACTATAAAACCATCTCGAAATCGCAGATTTTGTTGGCGAGCGGCCTGGGGTTCGAGGGTTACCTCGACAAGCTTCGTCCTGTTCTTGAAAAAAGCGGCGTCCGGCTGGTGGTGGGGGGTGAAGTGGTGGAGCCGATCGAGGGTGTCTGCGAGGGGCATGACCATTCGGAGGAGCATCATCACCATGGAACGGCCGATCCGCACTGGTGGCAGAGCGTATCGAATGTGCAATTGGTCGCGGCCCAGATTCGTGACGCACTTGTCGCGGTCGATCCGGAGGGGCGCGTAAACTACGAGAAAAACGCCGCCAAACTCGATGCGCGGCTTGAGGATTTGGGCAAGTGGGTGCGCCTGCAAATCGTCCAACTCCCCAAGAAAAACCGTGTGCTCGTCACCTCACATGACGCGTTGGGGTATTTCGCGAAGGATTATGGGTTCGAGATTTTGCCGGTTCAGGGAATCTCGACCTCCGACCAGCCGTCGTCCCAAAAAGTCCGCGATCTCATAGGCCGTATTCAAGAGCGCGGCGTGAAAGCCATCTTCGCCGAGAGCATCGAAAACCCGAAGGTGCTCGGGCAGATCACGGCCGAGACTGGCGCCAAGCCGGCGGGAGTGATCTACGCGGATGGACTCGGCACTGGCGAGGCAGGAGCCTACGAAGGCATGATGCGGCACAATGTGACGACGATCGTGGAGGCCTTGAAATAATCGATGCGCGGGTCTCCCTTACTGCGACTCGTTTTGGTGTTAGGCGCGCTGGCTTTGCTGGCCGTCCCGGTGTGGCGGTTGACCCGCCCAGCGCCTCCGTCAGCTCCTGCTCGGCAGGCCTCCGCCACCGAGGATTTGGCCCTCTACCGGGTGACTCTGAAAGCTTCCGCGCCGGCGCGCTTGCAAGCGATGGTCGCGAACCAACCGACTGCCTCGTCGGCGAGCGGGTTGGAAAATTTCAAGGCGGAATTCTCGATGAGTGCCGCCGCCCCCGAGGACATTGCGGTTTTTGCCGATTTCGAGGACCGCGCCCGCGCCGCCGCGCTCCGGGTGACGGTGGAAAAAGGCGGCGAGGTTTTGGTCGAAAAAACCTTCTGGGGCATCGGCGTCGTCGAGGATGTGGTGATGATTCCAACGAAATGAACCACCAACTCGTCCTCAAAGATGTAACCGTGAGTTACAGCCGGATTCCGGCCGTGCACCACCTGAGCGCCTCGGTGTCTTGTGGGTCCTGCGTGGCGCTTCTTGGCCCCAACGGCGCGGGCAAGACCACGCTGCTGAAGGCCATCGCGGGCCTGCTTCCGCTGGAGACCGGCCACATTCGCTTCGAGGGTCACGAGCTTGGCGTGAAGCCCTCGCGCGCCATCGCCTATGTGCCGCAGCGCGAGGCGGTGGACTGGGATTTTCCGATCACCGTTCGCGGCTTGGTGGAAATGGGGCGCTATCCCTCGCTGGGAAACTGGGGCCGCTTTGGAGCCAAGGACCATGAGGCCGTGGAGGAGGCGCTCCATGTCTGCGACCTCGAGGATCTCGCCGACCGCCAGATTTCGGCCCTTTCGGGCGGTCAGCAGCAACGGAGCTTCCTTGCCCGCGCCTGGGCGCAACGCGCCGAAATCTACCTGCTCGACGAGCCCTTCACCGGCCTCGACCGCAATGCCACCGAGGCCTTCGCCGCAGCCATGCGTCGGCTCCGGGACGCTGGCAAACTTGTCATCGCCTCCCACCACGATCTCAAAAGCGTCGAGGCTCTTTTCGACCAAATCCTCCTCATCAACGGCGAACTCGTCGCGTGCGGTCCGACCGCCGAGGCCTTCACCACCCAAAACCTGGACCGCGCCTACGGCATGCACATTTTCAGCGGTCACGCGCATCACGACCACGCATGAACTGGCTGCTCGAACCTTTCCAATACGAATTCATGCAACGCGCCCTGCTGGCCTGTGTGCTGGTCGGCTTCACCAACGGATTCCTCGGCGCGTTTGTGGTCGTCCGCCGGCTCGCATTGATGGCCGACGCGTTGTCGCACTCGCTCCTGCCCGGCCTGGCGCTGGCGGCGATCGTGGTCGGCCTGTCGCCCGCCGGGTTGCTGCTCGGCGGCTTGCTCGCGGCGGCGTTTGTCGCTCTCGGCGGGCATCTCATTTCCCGCAGTTCGCGCATCAAGGAGGAAACGGCGATCGCCGCGCTCTACATCATCGCCTTCGCGTTCGGCATCGCGATTATCAAATACGCGGGCGTCAAAGTGAGCCTCGATCACTTCCTCTTCGGCAACATACTTGGCGTCGGGGACAGTGACCTCTGGACCTCTTATGGCATCACCTGTGCGGTGCTTTTGCCATTGGTGGCGCTTCAGCGTTCGCTCCTGCTGGCCATCTTCGAATCCTCGGTCGCCAAGGCGCTAGGGGTTCCGGTGGGTCTGCTTTTGGGAATGCTGATTCTTTTGATCGTGCTGGCGATGGTTTCCTCTCTGCAGGCGGTCGGGGTTCTGCTGTCGCTGGGACTTTTGATTTTGCCCGCCGCCACGATCTACCTGCTGAGTGATTCCTTCGATAGCATGCTGTGGGGCGGCGCGGCGCTGGGAACGCTTGGCTCGATCACCGGCTTGCTGGTTTCCTTTTGGGCAAACATCCCCTCAGGTCCAGCCATCGTGCTGGTCCTCGGATCGGTTTTTGTGGCCGCCTATCTGTTCGGCCCGCGCTACGGAATCATCCCGCGTTCCATGAAGCGCCGCCACCTCCACGAGGAGTCCCTCGAGAGGTGGCAAAAGAAATAAGCCTCAGGGCAAAAACAGGAATAGAATCACGCAGACGACCGTCGGCAGAAGTGCGCCGAGGAAGAGCTTGAAGGCATCCACGCCGTTTGTGCCAAAGTGCGATTGCAAGATCGACTGGCCCGCGGGGTTCGGGGCGTTGGCGATGACGGTGAGACCCCCGCCCGCCACGGCTCCGGCGACTACGGCGAGTTTCGCCTGGTCGGTGAATTCTGGAACCAGCGAGGCGAGATAGGTGATGGCGGCATTGTCGTTGAAAGCCGTGAGAACGGTGGCGCCAAGCATGAGTTGCACCGGGTTGAGTGCGGTCAAGACCGGCTCAATCCACCATTTCTGGCAACCCCCATGGATCACGAGCCCCGCCAGAAAGAAGCCGACGAGCACAGGCCCGCGGAGGCTGATGACATCCTGATTCCGCTCGGTGGCGGCGACGAAGGCGAGGAAGAACATGAATGCCAGCACGACCAGTGCGGCGTAGTGGGCGCTGTAAACGACGAAGCCGATGAACAGCAGGTGCGCAATCACGATCGAAGTCGGGATTTTTTCCTCCGGCTGCATCTGCGAATCCGCACCGGGACGGAGTTCGCTGAGCTCCTTGCGGAAGTAGAAAAAGACAGCGGAGTTTGCGATGACGATGGAGAGAACCGACTTCCAACCAAAATGCTGAAGCATGAAAAGGGTGTCCCAGTTCCATGTGCCCGCAACCATCACGACCGGGGGCGCGGCAAAGTGGGTGAGCGTGCCGCCGATCGAGACATGGACGAAAAGCAATCCGATCGTGGCGTAGCGGAGGGGCATCGATGGCTGAAGTTTGAAGAATTTCGAAACGAGCAGGAGCGCGCAGATCGTCATGGCGGCAGGCTCGGTGATGAAGGAACCTAGAAGCGGGCCGACTGTCATAATGGAAAGCCACCAGGCGGCGGGCGTGCCTTTGGCGATGTCCGCCACCCGCTTGAGCGCTCCCTCGGCGAAGAAGAGAATCGGCTTCGAGCTGGCGATGGCCATGATGACGACCACGAAGATCGGTTCGGTGAAATTGACGCCGTTGATGTAGTGCTCGGCAGTTCCGAGGCCCTTCATGGCTATGATCGCTATGGTCAGCGGGATCAGCCAGATGCCGAAAACCGCTTCGACCTCACCCAGGAAATGGAAGAAAACCGACCAAAATTTTTTGTTATCGAGTTTGCGGAACAGCGCCTGGGCCTCCCCGGGATTTGCCGGGCTGTGTCGCTGGAGGTGATCGTATTCGTGTTCGAAGCGGTGGGAAATCCGCCGGAATTTCGCGGCGAGGAAAGTGTGGATGATCGCCAAGAAGAAAATCACCGTTGCCACGAGATTGAATGGATCCGCCTGAATGCGACCGATGAGCTTTTGGCCGAGCGAGGTGACGCCAGAGTCCGCGTAGACCTCCAGAGGGGTTGGGAAAGCGGCTGTGGTTTCGTGTGCGGAATTCGCCGCGAAAGACCCCGACAAGCAGGCGAGGAGCACAAACAGTGGCAGGAACCGACGCAGGCTTGCGAACAAGGTGGTTTTCATCGAGCGGCGGAATTAGCGGAAAACCCAGCTTCGGCAAATCTTGATCGAACATTCCGAGGAGGGGATATTCCGGAAAATGTTCACCGGACTTGTCGAGGAATTGGGTCGTTTGGAATGGCTGCGCCGTGGCGAAGGCGAGGCCCAGTTGGCAGTCAACGCACCGGGAATTTCCCCCGGCGTGCGGATCGGCGACAGCATCGCGGTGAATGGTTGTTGCCTCACGGTGACGATGGCGCAGGACGGCTTGTTGGTTTTCGACCTTCTCGAGGAGACTTTGAAAAAAACCAACCTCGGTGCTTTGAAGCCCGGCTCCCGCGTGAACCTCGAGCGCTCCCTGGCTGTCGGCGCCAGGCTGGGCGGGCATTTCGTGCAGGGGCATGTGGATACGACCATCGCGCTGCGGCGTGTCGAAAAACTCGGCTCCGACCTGCGCTTGGATTTCGAGATGCCACCCGATTTCGCGGGGTATCTCGCCTACAAGGGTTCGGTGGCGATCAACGGCACCAGCCTCACTGTCGCCGAAGTCGGCACGGATTCATTCACCGTCTGGGTCATTCCCCACACCGCCTCGGCCACGAATCTCGGCGCCCTCCACCCCGGCGAGCGCGTGAATCTCGAATGCGACATGCTGGCCAAATACACCGCGCGACTTCTCGAGGCGGGCGGATTTCGCTCCGCGGTCTGACCCCGCAAAAAACAATTGCAAAATGGCGGGCGCGGGGCATTTTGACCGACCAATTCTTTGACTTCCATGGCAGACGCAGCAAACAAATACAGCGACAATGTCTCGGGCAAATTCTATGTTGATGACCAGTGCATCGATTGTGATTTGTGCCGCGAAACCGCCCCCGCCAACTTCAAGCGCAACGACGACGGCGGTCACAGCTTCCTCTACAAACAGCCGGAGACTCCCGAGGAGGAGGCACTTTGCCAAGAGGCGATGGATGGCTGCCCGGTCGAGGCGATCGGGAATGACGGTTAGTTTCCGAACTTTTTCAAAACGGCTCCCGCGCCCACCAGCCGGGAGCCTTTTTTTATGACCCCCGAAATGTTGAGAGCCCGTGTCCTCGCCGAGTGGCGGGGTTTGGAGCAGCCCTTAGAGAGGAAGGAGCGCTGCGCCGCCGTGGGGGACATTCTTCAAAAGCTCATGCCCAAGCTCGGCCTGGCCGAGAGGTTGGGGGAGGAGCAGGTGAAGCAGGCGTGGAGCGGAATCGTTGGGAACTTTCTGGCCAGCCACGCGGCGCCTGTCGGGTTGAGTGGCGGCGTGCTCAGCATCCAGGTCCTCCAGCCGAGCGTCCGCTACGAGTTGGAGAGAAATTGGAAAAACGAAATCCTCGCTAAATTGCAGGCGCGCTTTGGAAAAAAAGCGATCCGCGAAATCAAGTTTCGGATTTCCTGATTTGAGGGGCGGAAATGCACCGATTGTTCAAAACCAATTTCATACTCGAAGACGCCAGGGCGCAGAGAGAGCATCGTGAATCTGCTCCGTTACATAATTACAATCGGGATTGAGTCCGACTCCCGCAAATAGATTGCGGTCAGGAAATCGGGCGGGCGAGGTGGCGAATCGAGGGGTCGAATTCAGCGCGGGTTTCGGGGGTGGCGCGGTCGATGAAGAGGATGCCTTTGGTGTGGTCGAGTTCGTGCTGGATGGCACGGGCGAGGAGGCCGTCGGCTTCGAAGTGAATCGTGGTGCCGTCGAGGATTTGGGCTTTGACGCGGACGGAGAGCGGGCGGGCAACGTCGGCGGCGACTTCGGGGAAGCTTAGGCAGCCTTCGCCCTCGGTGACGGTTTTTCCGAAGGTTTCGACTTCGGCGTTGAGGATGACCATGGGCATGAGGGCTTCGAAGTCGGCGGGCTTGCCGTCGAGGCGCATGGCGCTCGGGCGTTTCGGCATTTGGGGAACATCGAGGACGAACATCTGGAGCGGGAGACCGACTTGCTGGGCGGCGAGGCCGAGGCCGTCGGCGTCGCGCATGGTCTCGATCATGTCGTTGGCGAGGTCATGGATGCGGGCGTCGAATTTTTCGATCCGGGTGCCGGGGGTGCGAAGGGCGGGGTGGTCGAAGGTGGTGATGTCGAGGATCATGGTTTGCCGGGTTCGGGTTGGGTAAAGGCGGGGACATCCTGGATGCCTGCCTGCTTGAGGGCGTCGAGGACTTTGACGACGACGCCGAAGGGGGCTTCGCGGTCGGCCTGCATGGCGATGCCGCGCTTGGGATGGGCTTCGCGGGCGGATTGGATGGCGGCGGCGAGTTGGTGGAGGGCGACGGGTTTTTCGTCGAGGGAGATTTCGTCGCCGTTTTTAACGCGGAGGACGACGGGCTCGGTGGACGGAGCGGGGGAGGTTTCGGCTTCTTTGGACTCGGGGAGGTTGATCTGAACTTGCGGTTGTTTTTTACGGAAGGTGGTCGTGACGATGAAAAAAATCAGGAGGATCGCCAGAATGTCGATGAGGGAAACGACATTGACGAAGAGGTTGCGGCGTTTGCGGGTGTAGAACTGCATTTCGGGTTACGCCGCCAAGAATTTAACCACAACCGAGCGTTTGGGAAACGCGAGATAGAGCAACCGAAGGTTGGCCCGAAGGGCGAGACGAGCGGGAGCGAGCGAGTCAAAGGACACAGAGAGCACAGAGAAGACGAAGGGGCTCATCGGTCGGATTGGGGTTGGTAGAGTTTGGCGAGGAGGTCGGCGGCGGTGGATTCCATTTGCACGGCCATCATTTCGATGCGGCGGGTGAAGTAGCTGTGCGCGGTGAGGCTGGGGACGGCAACGATGAGGCCGACGATGGTGGTGTTGAGCGCCTCGGCAATGCCGCGGGCGACGATCATCGGATCGCCCGAGCCGCCGAGTTCAGCGAAAATCGAGACGAGGCCGGAGAGGGTTCCGAGCAGGCCGAGGAGCGGGCCGGCGCCGGTCGCGATCTCGAGGATGACGAGGCCTTTTTCCATGCGGGCGACTTCGTGGCGGGCGGTGGTTTGGACGGCTTCGAGGTTTTCGGATTTCGACCAGTTGAGGTGGTTGAGGAGGGTGCGGAGGATGCGCGAGATCGCGGAGGGGCGGTCGTCCATTTCCTCGAAGAGCTTCTCGAGGGTGTCGCCGGGTTTGAGGTCCTCGACGGCGTCGGTGATTTGCCTCGGGATGATGGTGGATTCGCGGAGGCGCCACATCCGGAGGAGCATCGCGGTGAGCGAGATGATCGAGAGCAGGACGAGCAGGACCATGAACGGCCCGCCTTTTTCAAAGAAGCTGTAGATGGATTGGAGCGTGGGTGCGGAATTCATCGATTCCCGAGGATCGTAAACGAGTAGTCGATTTCGAGG
>CAWUMN010000021.1:0-16723 GCA_963923595.1 uncultured bacterium | reverse complement strand
GTAGGAGGCTGTGGTAGCCGTTGGCGGTGCGGTGGGCCTCGTCGCGGATGCGTTGAAGAAGGCGGAGCGCGCCGCTGTCCTCGGGAAGCCTCATGGGGAGGGGACGGCCGGGTCGGTGAATCTCCTCGAATTCCTTGGCCAGGCCGATGATCGGGAGGTGGGAGAGTTTGAGGCGCTCGAGTTCCTTCCGCGCGCTGGAGAGTTGGCCTCGTCCGCCATCGACGATCACGAGGTCGGGTAGTAGGGTTTCCTGCTCGCGCAGGACGCGTCCGTAGCGGCGCCGCACAACCTCGGCCATGCTCGCGAAGTCATCCTGGTGGTCGGTTCCCTTGATGCGGTAGGTGCGGTAGTTCGAGCGGTCCGGCACGCCGTTTCGAAAGCGGACCATCGAGGCGACGATGTGCGTGGAGGAAATATTCGAGATGTCGAAGCACTCCATGATGTCGGGGGGCTTGGGGAGTTGCAGCGCGTCGCGGAGGGCGGCGAGGTCGGCCGCCGGGTCGATCGTGGTGGGGAGGGATTTGCGGGTGAAGCGCACCACCGGGCGGGTGGTCGTCTTCAAATCCTCGAGGAGGTTGCGGAGTTGGACGGCTTTTTCGAATTCCATCCGCTCCGCAGCGGCTTTCATCTCCGTCTCGATCTGCGAGAGGAATTCCCGGCTCTGGCCGTCGAGGAACGCACAGGCTTCCTCCACGCGGGCGAGGTAGCCGGCGCGGTCGATTCGGCCAATGCAAGGCGCGCTGCAATTTTTGATCACATGATCGAGGCAGTGCTTGTAGTCCTTCTCGCCGGGCTCGGCGGGCCGGCAGGAGCGCAGGCCGAACTTGCGTTTCACCGCCTCCAGTGTGGCGCGAAGGGCTCCGGCGTGGGCGAATGGGCCGAAATAGCGGGCGCTGTCGTCTTTTTTCAGACGAGTGAGCGAGAAGCGCGGGAAGGTGTCGTTAAGATTCACGCGCACGAGCAGGAAGCGTTTGTCATCGCGGAAGCTGACATTGTATTTCGGCCGGAATTCCTTGATGAGGCGGCCCTCGAAAAGCACTGCCTCCGCATCGCTACGGACGATGTGGTATTCGAGGTTCCACACGCTATCGATGAGCGCGCGGGTTTTCAGGTCAGCGGAAAATTTGCGCGACGGCATGAAGTAGCTCCCGACGCGTCGGCGCAGGTCGCGCGCCTTGCCGACATAGATCACATGGTCGAGCCGGTCGCGCATCACATACACGCCGGGCTTGTGGGGCATGTCGCGAAGGATTTTCGAAAAATCGGCGCGTGGCTTGTGGGAGCTCATTCAGGGAATGACTACTCCAAAACCAAATAGCGCACGAGCCCTTGGCTCCACACTCGGAGCAGGAGGCGTCCCCCGGCGGAGGCTTGAGCGATCTCCAAAAGCTCGCGGGCATTCTGCACGGGGCGGCGGTTGATCTCGAAAATCACATCGCCCGGCTGGAGGCCAGTTCGCGCGGATGGCGAGGAGGGATCGATCCCCGCGATCAGCGCGCCGGGTAGGTTTTGCGGAATGCCAAGGCGCTGGCGGAGGTTGCCATCGAGATCCTGCAATTGAAGCCCGGCGAGCGGCGAAGGGCGGCCATTCGCCGAGGGAGGGACGGCGTTGGGATTAGTCAGCGAGCCGACGCGCACTTTGATTTTTTCGAGCTGGCCATCGCGATGGATCGTGGCGGTCGTCTCGCTGCCGGGGGACATTTTTGAAACCCGGAGTCGCAGATCCGCGCTGTCGTCCACTTTTTTCCCGTCCAATTCCACAATCACATCGCCGGGTTTGATTCCGGCTTTGTCGGCGGGTGAACCGGTTGTGACCTCGCCGACGAGCGCCCCTGATTGGTCCTTCAATCCAAACGCCTCGGCCAACTCCTCGGTGACGGGTTGAATTGCCACGCCGAGGTGCCCGCGAACCACGCGACCATTGGCGATGAGCGAGCCCATCACATGTTTGGCGAGGTTGACGGGAACGGAAAAGCCGACGCCTTGGTTTCCTCCGCTGCGGCTGAGGATCGATTGATTGATGCCGATGAGGCGGCCCTTGGCATCCACGAGGGCGCCGCCGGAGTTTCCCGGATTGATCGATGCGTCGGTCTGGATGAAGTCCTCGTAGTCCACGATGCCCATGCCGCGGCGGCCCTTTGCGCTAACGATTCCCATGGTGACCGTCTGCCCGATGCCAAAGGGATTGCCGATCGCGAGGGCGACATCGCCCACTTCGACGAGATCGCTGTCGGCGAGGGTAATCGCAGGCGCGTCTTGGATTTCGATCTTCACCACGGCGATGTCGGTTTGGGGGTCGGTGCCGATGAGACGGGCTTCGAACGGCGTTTCGTTGTCATGGAGGGCAACGAGGATTTGCCCGGCACCCTCGATGACATGGTGGTTGGTTAGGATGTAGCCGTCGCGCGAAACGATCACGCCCGAGCCGAGGGACTGCTCCAGACGCTGGCGGGGGATTTGGTCCTGCGGAATGCCAAAGAAAGGCGCGAGCGGATGCTGGGAAAACCCGCCACCGGCCGCTTGGCGCGAGGATTTGGTGGAGTAGATGTTCACCACGGAGTTCGCGACCCGGCGGATCACCGGGGCGAAGCTGGCACCCGCGCGTTCGTCGGCGGCGAGGGGAGTGGCATCGATCTTCAGGTCGGGGGCAGGGGAGGCAAGGGCGTGGGACAATCCCAAGGAGGCCAGCAGGGCGAGAGCGAGATGGTGTTTCATGGAATTCAAAAAACAGTCGCGCACTTTAACCCGCTTTCAGGTGATTTCCACCCTCGGCAAAGCGATTTGATTGAAAAAACCTGTAAAAACCTGAAATCGGCGCTTGCATAAATTCCGTTTTCCGACATCTTCCACGGCCTTACTCAATTTTAGTAATTTCTATGGCATACGCAGTAATTCAAACAGGCGGCAAACAATACCGCGTGGAATCCGGCAACGAAATCGAGGTCGAAAAACTCGATGCGGAAGTCGGCGCTGACATTCAACTTTCCGAGGTTCTTCTTGTCGCTGACGGCGGCAAAATCCAAGTCGGCGCTCCTTTTGTGGCCGGTGCCCAGGTCGGAGCCAAAGTCGTCGATCAATTCAAGGACGACAAGGTCATCGCCTTCAAGTTCCGCCGCCGCAAAGGCTATCACCGCACCGTCGGCCATCGTCGACAACTCACCAAACTTAAAATCGAATCCATCTCAACCAAGTAAAATTCCATGGCCCATAAAAAAGGACAAGGCAGCGTCAAAAACGGACGCGATAGCATCAGCAAGCGTCTCGGCGTTAAAAAATTTGGCGGTGAATCCGTCATCGCCGGCAACATCATCGTTCGCCAGCGCGGAACGAAGTTTCAACCCGGTAGCAATGTCGGCCTCGGCCGCGACTACACCATCTGGGCCTTGGTGGACGGACGAGTGAAGTTCGATCGCGACGGCCGCCGTGTGAATGTCGAGCCCGTAGCTTCCGCCAACTAATCGACTCTTTCATTTCAAAAAAACGCGCGGCTCCCGCTGCGCGTTTTTTTTGTCGAAATTTCAGGAGGTCACTTCGCCTGCATTCCGACGATACCGCCGGCGTAGCCGGTCATTTCCAGGTAACCTTTGCCCCGGATGGGAGCGTCGCTCAGTTGGCCTTCGGCATCGACGGCGCCCTCCCAGTATGAGAATGGCTTGGCGGCGAGTTCCTGGGCGGGAAACCTCGCGCGGACAGTGAGCGAGAGTTTCTTCGAGGGAACCGAAATTTTCCAAACAACCGGGTAGCGGCCATTGCTGTCAGGGCTTTTCCACCAATCGATCGGCTCCAAATCGAAATCCGCAAGGTCGATCTTCGTGCTCGATCCGTCCGGGGCAATCCAAGTGCCCGAGGAAAATGTGTCGCGCCCACCGTCCTTCGTTCGAATCTGGAAAATCATCAACTCCGCGCCGTTGTCTAATTGCAGGCTGAACCAATCCCACCCGCTCTGGTGCGCGGCGAGTTGGTTGGTGGCCCACTCGTGGTCGAACCAAGTCAGGCCTGACACGGCGTGGGTGGTTTTTCCGATGCGGACGGTGCCTGCGGTTTCGAGGCGCGTGAGCGAGTAGTAGTGCGAGGCCCGTCCGGCGCCCACGGATTTTTGGCTGACGCCATCGCGTCCGTGAATGACTGGTTCGCGCCGGGAGCGGAGCGTGAGATCGATGCATACCTCGCCGTCCTCGGCGCGGAGGAGAAAATCATGGGGCCCGATGAGTTTGCACGACCAGTTATCGATCCAAGCTAGGCGCTCCCCGTCTTCAAAGCCCGCCTCGCCAAAAGCTCCCCTCGAGATTTTTTGGAAATGGTGGAATTTTTTCGCGCCGATGTCGGAGACCGCGAAGTGGGCGAATTTCATGTCGCGCTGGAGGAATCCCGAGGAGGGAATCTCGCGACCCGGCTCGATGACGCCTTGGCGGAAGAAGGTGAGTTGGTAGCCGAAATCCAGGCCGTCGGCCGACTTGAGATTTCCGGTGAAATACCACCACTCGGTTTTGAAGTCGGGGTGCGAGCCGTGGTCAGCCGGGAAGCGGTAGTTCCATCCTGGAAGCGCGGTGCGCCATTCGGCGAAAGACATCGCCGACCAAGCGAAAAAGAGAACGAGCCAAGTGCGCGGGACCGACATGGGTGACAGACTAGTTTCCGCCCATGCTGGCATCAAGCGACGCGCGGGGTTTTCGATAAAACCGGAGCGCCTCGACCGGGCCGGGAAAGTCGGAAAGTTTCGAAATGCCGGCCGCGCCGCCTTCGCCGGGATCGCGCACGAGGTATTCGAACCCTTCCTTGCCGCACACGAGAACGAAATGAGTGATGCCATCGGGATACCGAACCCGTGCGATGACGGGGTTGCCACAAAGGAGGTTCCAATCCATCAAAAAAAACGACGGCAAATCCTCGTAGTGGGGGAGGAGTTGGGCGGTTTTTGCGGGATCGATTTCGGCGGCTTTCTCCCAATAAATCCAACCCTCCGGCGTGTAGGCGCCTTCGGTTTTTTGGAGAAAGGCATTGAGCGCGCCCGGGTCGGTTGGGACGCCGAGAGTGGAGAGCGCCATGGCCGCCGAGGCAACCGCGCAGCCGACATCGCGCATAGGGCCCGGCGTCTGGCCCAGAGGCGCGTCCGCCCAGCGCGGATCGCCTTGGAGAAAGTGCGGGCCGTCGATCAGGACCCGTGCTGGAAAATACAACCCGCCCGAGGTCGGAATCTGCCTCGGCAAAATCCATGCCACGCACCAAGCCGCTATGGACAGCGCCGCCGCCAGCAAAATCCAACCCCGCTTGGATCGAAGCGGCTTTCGAGTCGGGATTCGAGTTTCGGCGTGCATGGCTCCTCAACGAGATTGCGCCATGCCGGCCTTCTTGGCCATCTTCGAGCGATGGCGTCTATGGATTCGAACTCGAAGGGGATGGAAAGCGCGAACCGTGTGTGGATCACGGGGTCTGCGGTTTTGGCGGGCGGATCTTCATCGATCACGGAAATCTGGGGTGCTCTGGCGAATGACGAGGTTTTGGCGATACCTCCGCCTTCGCTCTCCGACTTGGCATTCGACGTGGGGCTCGACTCGGGCGATGCCCGGATTCTTTCGCGAACCCAACTTCTTGCTCTTTCTGTGGTCGAGCGGGCGTGGAGATCCGCGCGCCTTTCGCAGTCGCGAAACAAGCTGCGCGGGGAGGGGAACAAAATCCGCCATCCACGAATTGGCGTCGTCGCCGGAAGTTCGCTGGGCGGCCTCTGCGCGATGGATCACGACAGCCGGGACGCCGCCGATCCGACGCCGTATGCCTTGAGCCGCTGGCGGGGAAACTCGGTTGGCGCCGCGGTGGCTTTGAGGTTCGGTTGCGGAGGCGCGGACTTTTCGAGCAATGCCGCTTCGGCCACTGGAGCCCAAACGCTCTACCTTGCGGCGATGCTGGTTCGTTCCGGTGTGCTAGATGCGGTGGTCGCTGTGGCAGCCGATCAGGCTCCGACAGAGGGCGTCCTCGAAGCGATGCAGGCGAACCGGAGTGTCACGCATTCCTCCGAGGCGAGGCCGCTGGGCACTTTGCGAAAGGGAATGAAACCCTGCGAGGGAGCGGCGTGTTTGATTCTGGAATCGGAAGTCTATGCGCGCTCACGCGGGGTGGAGCCGATCGGTGAATGGCGGAACGGGGCGGTTGGAAACGAGGCGCGCCATTTTCTCGCCCCTGATCCCGAGGGGGAGGTTTTGGGTGAACTCCTGACCCAAGTCCTCCCTTGTCGCGAACCGGAGGTTGCGGAAAAACTCTGGGCGCTCCTCCACGCTACGGGAACGCCGCGTTTTGATGGAATCGAAATCTCCTGCCTGCGGCGGTTTTTCGGCGGGAGCCTGCCGTGGATCACGGCGGTCAAGCGAACCACCGGCCATGCTCTGGGCGCTTCTGGATTGATCGAGGCAGTCATGGCGGTGGAAGGCTTTCGCCGTGGCGAGCTCCCGTGCTGGCCTTCGAACACTGACCCCGCGCTGGCGCTCGATTCCTCGCGCCCCCCAGTTACTCCCCGTCCGGATTCCGCCTTATTGATCGGGCAGGGGATGGGGGGGACAGTGGTGGTGAATATGCTGGGGCGGCGATAGGGCGCAAAAAAAACGCGGCACTTTCATGCCGCGTTTTCTTGGAATCTACCGGGAAGATTTTTTATTCGCCGACTTCGAGGCCCATTTGGCGGGCTGTGCCGCAGAGTGTGCGGAAGGCAGCTTCTTCAGAGCGGGCGTTCATGTCCTTCATCTTCACTTTGACGATGTCCATGACCTGCTTCTTGGTGATTTTTCCGACCTTGGTCTTGTTCGGTTCCTTCGAGCCCGAGGCGAGGCCGGCGGCCTTTTTGAGAAGGATCGCGGCGGGCGGGGCCTTGGTGATGAAGGTGAAGCTCTTGTCTTTGTAAACCGTGATGACGACCGGGAGGATGTCGCCGGATTGCTTCTGGGTCGCCGCGTTGAATTCTTTGCAGAATGCCATGATGTTCACGCCTTGCTGGCCGAGGGCGGGGCCAACGGGCGGAGCCGGGTTTGCGGCGCCGGCGGGAATCTGCAATTTGATCTGTCCTACGATTTCTTTAGCCATATGAAAAATGATCCACCGTTTTTGGCGGAAAAGGGGCACAAGGAATCACGCCAGTGCCCCGGTTGACAAGGAGATTTTGGTTTTTATTTCAGAGCGAGGCGAGGACTTCGGAGATTTTATTGAAATCGGGGAGGTCCTTCGGAGTGGCGGTTTGTTCGCTGTGGCGGACGACTCCGGCCTTGTCGATGACGAAGGCCGCACGGGCGGAGGTGGAGCCGAAGCCGAGGAGGTCGGGAAGGAGGACGCCGTAAGCCGCGGCGGTTTCCTTGTTCAGGTCGCTGAGGAGCGGGATTTTGATGCCCTCTTTTTTCGCCCAGGCGTCCTGCGCAAAGGGGCTGTCCACGCTGATGGCGACGACTTCAGCGTTGAGCGACTCGTATTTCGAGAGGCCGGCGGTGACATCGCAGAGTTCCTGGGTGCAGACGCCGGTGAAGGCGAGCGGGAAAAACAGGATGACGGTATTTTTTTTGCCGAGGTTTGCGGAGAGGGAGTAGTCCGCAGGGCCGCTGGCGGTGATGGTCTTGAGTGTGAATTCGGGTGCTTTGGTGCCGGATGCGATTGCCATGGTATTTGGGTTGGTTTGAGAGCCGCGCATTTTGTCCAGCACCTCCGGGTTGTCAATGGCAGGCCTGCGAGGAAATCAATGTCCGTCGGGTTCGGCGGTCTCGAGGAGCTTTTTCGGAAGGGCGTCGTGGAGTGCCTGACGGGCCTTGCGTTTTTTCACCGCATCCAAACGGGAGTGGATCAGATCCCAAACGATCAGGGTTAGCGGGTAGGAAAGCACGGCGACAATGGTCGCGGAGGGCAGGATGCCGAGGAGGTAGGGCAGAGGGGCCGAGGCGAGGGAGGAGAGGAGTTGGCCATCGGCGATATGGATCGGTTCGCGGCCCATCATCACGCACCCGAGGCGGTATTGGAGATAGACGAGAAAGGGGGTGGTGAAAGGGTTGCTGATCCAGGTGCCGGCCATGGCGGCGGGGACATTCACGCGGGTAATGTAGGCGATGATCCCGGCGCCGAGCATTTGGAAGGGCAGGGGGGGCATCATGGCGAAAAACGCCCCCAGCGCCATTCCGGAGGCGAACCGTTGGCGAGTGGGATGCCAGAGTTCGGAATCGAACAAGCGGTCGCCGAAAAGGCGGTGGACCAAAGTGCCTTTGATGTGCTTGCGGCGGGGGAGGTGACGGAGGTATTTGCCGAGCTTTGTCCGGCGCCAGTGGATGGGTTTCATTGCGACCGCTAGGGATTGTCTTGGGACTTGCCACCGAACATGGCTTCTGATCTTTATTCGGCAACATGAAAAAAATCGAAGCGATCATCAAGCCGTTCAAAATGGAGGATGTGAAAGAGGCTCTTGCGGAAGTCGGTATCGAGGGAATGACCGTCAGCGAGGTCAAAGGGTTTGGTCGCCAGAAGGGACACACGGAAATCTACCGTGGCAGTGAATACACCGTGGATTTTCTTCCCAAGGTGAAAATCGAACTCGTGGTGAGCGACAACATGCTCGACAAGGGCATTCAAGCGATCTCTTCCGCTGCGAAAACCGGCAAGATCGGTGACGGCAAAATCTTTGTTCTTCCGATCGAAAACGCCATCCGCATCCGCACCGAGGAAACCGGAGAGAGCGCGATCTAAGGCCGGTCCGCTCCCGCAGGGTGAACAATTTTCAAGCCCTCATTCTCGGCCTCGTCGAGGGATTAACCGAGTATTTGCCGATCAGCTCGACCGGGCATCTGCTCGTGGCGCAGAGGCTGCTTGGCATTGATTCGAGCAATTCCGCCGACGCCTTCGCAATCTGCATCCAAGCCGGCGCGATCCTCGCCGTGCTCGGGCTCTACCGGGTGAGAGTTTGGAAAATGACGCTCGGCATGCTCGGGCGCGACACTGATGGACGCCATCTCGCTCTCAGCATCATCCTCGCCTTCCTGCCTGCGGCGGTCATCGGGTTGCTCCTCGAAAAGACCATCAAGAAATACCTCTTCGGCGGTGACGAATGGGGACTCTGGCCCGTCGTGGCGGCTTGGTTTTTCGGTGGTGTGGCGATTCTCGCGGTCACGATCTTCCGGCGGATTCGCAGGGTGACTTCCCGCTCGGGTTTGGACCTTGAGCACATCACATTCCGGATGGCGTTGATTGTCGGTTTTTTCCAATGCATCGCCATGTGGCCCGGAGTGAGCCGGAGCCTGCTGACGATTGTCGGCGGGTTGATGGTCGGGCTGTCGATCCCCGCCGCGGTGGAGTTCAGTTTTCTACTCGGAGTCGTCACGCTTACTGCGGCCACCGCCTACGACGCGCTCAAACACGGCCAGGAAATGCTCGCGCACTACGGCGTCGTTTCGCTGCTGGTGGGCTTTGGCGCTGCCTGGGTCTCCGCCGTCGTCGCCATCAAATGGATGGTCGGCTACTTGAAATCCCACGGGCTCGGAATTTTCGGTTGGTATCGCATCGCCGCCGCCCTCGTCGTGGCGGCTTGGATTCTCTGGCCTGCCGCGCGATAAAAATCCGCCACGCCGCCATGAACGAAACCATCCTGCCCGACCTGCAAGCCTGCGTTCTCTGCGAGGATGTCCGTCAGGAGGCCAGCGGCCAGCAAACGCTGGTTGGGATCATCGGCATGATTCCCGCTCCAGCGATTCCGCTGGGATTTTTCAAACTCTGCCTTTGGACCCGCTGGTGCGGCGGAATCGGTGAGTTCACCCAACACTCCGCCATCCTCAACCCCGAGGACGAGGAACCGATCGCCACGAGCGAGGTGCAATTCCAACTCCCCGCGCTCGACGCCCACGCCACGAATGTCCATGTCTTCGGCGGCATCCAATTCCTGCGACAGGGTGTTTACACGGTGGAGATCAAAATCGACGGCGAACTCCGCCTGCGCTTCCCGCTGCCAGTGGTTCCGATCCAAGCCCTGCCGGAATCCTAAAAACGAAGCGCGGCCCCCTTTCGAGAGCCGCGCTTGTGATTTAGAGGAGTGCGTTACTTGTTGCAGTTCTTGCACTCGTCGCACTTGCCTTTGCAGCAGGTGGCGCAGTCTTTGTCCTTGCAGCACTTGGGGCAGTTGGTGCCCGCGGCTTGCAGCGACGCGACGGCCACAAGGGCAACGGCGATGGCTGTGAGAATGGATTTCATAATGTTCGTTTCGTTGGAAAAATTCAGAAGGTTTTGTCTGGAAAACCAGACACGGCGCGAGGTCAAGCCGTGACTCGTGGCGGTGGAGTCAGTGGCTCGGCGAAGCGGGCCTCCGCGCGGGCGGGGGAGGTTTTCCAGCAAATGGACTGAAAGTCGGGAGCCGGCAGGGGGCATTTCGAGGAATCCACAATCAGGGAGACGCTGACAGCGGCCGAGGCGGGGCAGGTGCGGCATCCGCAGGACGCCAAGGGCAAGGGCTTGCTTTCCTTCGGGCAACAGCAGTTCGTGGCCTCGGCATGATGATGGGCCACGACGGGTGAGAAATAAGAACCCGGAAGGGCGAGCGCTCCCAGCAGCAGAAGAAGCCCCACGATTGTCAGCATCTTGGCCACGGCAAAAACCTAGTCCGTTTTCTGATGCCGTCAATGGAGGCAAGATTCGGTTCGACGCGCGGGCGGGGATCGGGCAGTTTCGCCAGCCTTTTTCCAACCATGCTGACCTTATCGCAAGTCACCAAGTCCTACGGCGGGAGAGTTCTTTTCGAGGACGCCTCGCTTCAGGTGAATCCCCGCGACCGGATCGGCCTCATCGGCCCCAACGGCGCCGGCAAATCCACGCTGTTTGGTCTTCTTCTCGGCAATGATGAACCGGACGAGGGCACGGTGGTGACGCAGCGCGGGACGAGGGTCGGGTTTCTCCCGCAAGAGACCGCATCGGTTAGCGCACACACGGTGATGGAACTCGCCGCCGGCCCGGATGCCGATGGGCGTTCGGAGGCCTTGGCGAAGAGGATTCTCTCGGGGTTGGCTTTTCGCGAGGGCGACTTCCACCGTCCGCTTCGCGAGTTGAGCGGCGGTTGGATCATGCGCGCGCACTTGGCTCGGTTGCTCGTGGAGGAGCCGGATTTGTTGCTGCTGGACGAACCCACCAACCACCTCGATCTCGAAACGCTCGGGTGGTTTCAAAGTCACCTCTCCGGCTACCCCGGCGCGATTCTCGCGATCTCGCACGACCGCGAGTTTTTGAATCTGATTTGCAAAGGCATCGTCGAAATCCGTCACCGCAAACTGGTCCGATACCACGGAAACTACGATGCCTGCCTCGAGCAAAAAAAAGCCCGGGAGGAGCAATATCTTGCGGCCTATCGCAACCAGCAGCGCGAGATCGAGCATCTCGAGAGTTTCATCAACCGCTTCCGCGCGAAAGCCAGCAAAGCCGCGCAGGCGCAGGACCGCATCAAGCAACTCGCCCGCATGGAGAGACTCGAGGCGCCGGAGTCCGACGAGCCAACGGTTCATTTCCGGTTTCCGCAACCTCCTCGCGGCGGCCAGCGCGTTATCACGCTCAAGGGCGTCAAGCAGGCCTACGGCGAGCATGTGGTCTACGAAAACCTCAATCTCGAGGTGGAGCGCGGCCAGCGCACCGTGCTGGTCGGCCCGAACGGAGCCGGCAAATCCACACTGCTCAAAATCCTCTCCGGTCAACTCGAGTTGCAAGCCGGCGAGCGGGTTCCCGGCCACAACTGCTCCATCGGCTACTTCGCCCAGCACCGCGCGGAGGGTCTCGACACGAAACGCTCGATCCTCGACGAGGTGCAATCGATCGCCCGTCCGGTTCCTGAGCAGGCCGCGCGCACGGTTCTCGGGGCATTTCTTTTCCGGGGCGATGATGTCTTCAAGCCCGTTGGCGTGTTGAGCGGCGGCGAAAAGAGCCGTGTCGCACTTGTGAAGCTCCTCCTCGATCCGCCGAATTTCCTTTTGCTCGACGAGCCGACCACGCACCTCGACATGCCGAGCATCGACGCGCTGATCAACGCCCTCAAACCCTACGAGGGAACGATTTTCTTCGTGAGCCACGATGTGCATTTCATCCGGGCCATTGCGACCTCGGTGATCCATGTGCAGTCGGGAAAAATCACGCCCTACGCCGGCGGCTATGATTATTTCCGGGAAAAGTCTCGCGCGACCGGCGGCGAGCGGGCCGCGACGGTTGCCAGCCTCGGGAATTTCCAGCCCGACCGTGTGGTCGAAAAATCCGCCGAAGAACCCAAGCTCGGGCTCAAGGAGATCAAAGCGCTCCGCCGCGCGGAGGCCGAGGCGAGAAAAGCCGTTGCCGCCAACCGCCGTGCGCTTGAGAAGCGGGTGGCGGATTTGGAGACTGAAATCCAGACCTTGGAGCTCCGCCAGCATGAGCTGACCGAGTTGCTCGAAAAACCCGAGACCTACGACAATCCCTCGCTGGCGATGGAGACGAACCGCGAACTCACCGGCGTCGCCGAGGCTCTCGCAAAAGCCAATGCCGAGTGGGTCTCCGCTGCCGCCCGTTTGGAGGAGTCGGGGAATGGCGAGGGGAATGCGCTTGCCCCGATGGTTGCACAGCCCTAGGAAGCCGGGTGGACCAGCCTTCTCATGGACGACTTCGACTTCGAATTGGTGGACAATGAAAAGCGGCACCTCGCGCGTCACTCTCTCGCGCGGCTAAAAGCCTTGGCGCCGACTTTTGCCGAGCGGTCCCGCGAGCGTTTGGCGTGTGTGGAGCTGATTGCCGAGCGGGAGCAGGCCCTGGCGCAAGTGGCTTTGAAAATTGCCGCGCGGCGGTCCATGTGGGCGCTCTTTCTTTCAGTGGTGGCATTGATCGTGCCGGTGATTCTTTTTGTGGCTTGGTCGATGGTTCAGCAAAGGGAGGCCGAGGCCGCGCGCCTCGAACGCCCAAAACCTCCCGCCCTGCGGCCCATTGCGACTCCCGCGCCAACGCCGGAGCCAACGCCTGAGGTGGTGAAAACCCCCGAGCCCTTGCCGGCGGCTTTGGGCGAGTTGCCGATGCCTACAACTTCGCCGGAATGAAGAGTTCGTGCGCGAGCACGCTCAGGCAGTAGATCGCCGCTGTCTCGGTGCGGAGAATGATCGGCCCGAGAGTGATCGGTTGGCAGCCGTGGCTTTTTGCCAAGGCGATTTCGGCGGGAGTGAAATCCCCCTCCGGTCCCACAAAAACGGTTACATCACGGGGCAGCAAGCCGTGCTGCGAAGAGTAGTCTGCGAGCACTTGCTTGAGCGTGCGCGCGTCGGGTTGCAGCGAGGCGATGAGCAGGAGGGATTTTTTATCGAGCCGCTCGACGAAATCCTTCGGCGACATCGGCGCGGCGACTTCCGGAAGATGGTTTTGTCCGCACTGCTTGCAGGCCTCGAGCGCGATGGCCTGCCATTTTTCGCGCTTCTTCGCGATATCGTCGACATCGAGTTGGACGACTGTGCGGTCTGAGAGGAGCGGAACGACGCGCGCGGCGCCGAGTTCGACGGCCTTTTGCACGATGAGTTCCATGTTTTTCCCCTTCGGCACCGCCTGGGCGAGAGTGATCGCGCACGGCGGGGGCGGGGTTTTCGAGGCGTTCGAGATTTTCAGGATGACACGCGACCCGGCTTTGGAATCGATGACCGCCGAGGCCTCGCGTCCGCGTCCGTCAAAAACGGTGACGCGGTCCCCTTTTTCCAAGCGTAGGACATTGAGGCAATGGTGGGACTCCGATTCGTCGAGCGTGGCGGATTCCCAGTTTTCAGGTGTGAGATGGAAGCGGTGCATGTTTTTCGAAAATGTAGTCGCGCAGGGCATCGTGCCAGTGTCGGGGCGCGGAACCCGTGACAGCGGTGAGCTTGGCCGTGGAGAGGATGGAAAAAACGGGGCGCGGCGCAATGAATTGTTTCATCGACGAGAGGGGAATGCCCTCGACCTTTGTCGTGCGGAGCGGCAGGCCTGCCTCGGCGGCGAACTCCAGGGCCTTCTCGCCGTATTCGCGCCAGGAGCACGAACCGGAGTTGCAGGCGTGGTAAAGCCCGCCGGGCGCTTCGGTCGTGATAAATGGATCGAGCCAACCGGCCACATCCGGCGCGTAGGTGGGGGCGGAAAATTTGTCGCCGACGGCTTGGACGCTGTCGTTCTCCAAGGCGCGCTGGATGATCATATCCACGAAAGACGGCTTCGCGGGACCAAAAACCCACGAGACACGCACCACGAGATGCCGGGGGGAATCCGCCAGAACGAGGTTTTCGCCGTCGAGTTTCGTCTGTCCATACCAGCCGCCGGGATTGGCTGGGTCCTCCTCGCGGTAGGGCGCCTCCTGTTTTCCATCGAAAACATAGTCGGTGCTGAAATGGATGAACCGCGCTCCACGGGCAGTGGCGGCCTCGGCCATGGCTTGCGGGGCGAGCGCATTGACGGTTCTCGCCTCGTCGCGGGCGGTCTCGCAGCCGTCCACATTCGTCGCCCCGGAGCCGTTGACCAAGATATCGAACTCTGCCGAGGCAAGCTGGGTGCGTAGTTTCGGGAGATCGGAGACATCTGCCTCGGTGCGTCCCCAGGAAACCACCTCGTGGTGCGTGGACCATTGGCTGGCCAGCGAGGCAGCGAGGCGGCCTCGGCCACCGAGGATCAGGATTTTTTTCGGGCGCTCGGACATCGTTCAAAGATTAAGCACCAGAAAGGGGAGCGCACAGCCGGAAAAATTTTCCAAGCGCCTCGGGTTGGCGTATGACCTTTGAGCTCCATGATGTCTGTCCTCGAAGTCCTGAACGCCGCGACCTCTTATCTCCAAAAGCAGGGCGTCGAAAGCCCGAGGCTGAATGCAGAGCATCTCCTCGCCCACACGCTGGGGATGTCGAAACGCATGGACCTCTACCTCGCCTTCGACCGCCCCCTTGGCGAAAAGGAGCGCGCCCCGCTGCGGGACCTCGTGAAGCGCCGCTCGGAAGGGGTGCCGCTCCAGCACCTGCTGGGAACCGTGGAATTCCTCGGGCACGAATTCCTCTGCGACGCGCGCGGTCTCATCCCGCGGCCCGAGACCGAGGAATTGGTCGAACTGGTTTTGAAGCTCGCCCCCGGTGCCGGAAGTTTTCTGGATGTCGGCACCGGAAGTGGCGTCATCGCGTTGAGCCTTGCGATGGCGCAACCCGAGTCGAAAGTCACTGCTTGTGATATTTCCAAGGCCGCGCTGGCATTGACGGCGGAAAATCGCGCGCGGCTTGGCTTGGAAGCGCGGGTGGAGTTGGTCCAGTCCGATTTGCTCGAGGCCTTTCACGGGTCCTTCGATGTCATCGTGGCGAATCTCCCCTACATTCCCTCGGCGGAAATCCCCGCGCTCTCCCGCGAGGTGCGGCACGATCCTGTCTCCGCGCTGGATGGCGGCCCCGACGGGCTGCGACTCGTCGAGCGACTCGTCGAGGAAATCCCTGCCCGCCTAGTCGCTGGCGGGTTGGTGGCGTTGGAGATCGGCCACGACCAAGCCGAAAGAGTCACTACCCTGCTCGCAGCCCGGGGATTCCAAGGCTCCACCTCGCACGCGGACCATCAGGGGCATCAAAGATTCGTCACCGCCCGCAAAGCCGGGTGAGGGTTTTTCCTGCAGGCGAAAGGCTCGCCGCCGCCGGATCGCTGATGTAAGCGTCCCCCATGAAAATCCGCCTTCCCCTTTTGATTGCTTCGCTGCTTGCTGCCGCCCATTCCGCCAATGGGGCGGGCTTGACGATTTACAACGGGGACTTCGCCGTGGTGCGCGACTCGGTGGCGCTCGATTTGAAGCAGGGCATCAATGACATTCGCTACGATGGTGCGACGCAGTTGCTTGAACCCGATTCCGTGTTGCTTCGGGACAAATCCGGCAAGCCCCTCCAAATCCTCGAGCAGAACTACCGCAACGACCCGCTCACCCAAGGCTACCTGCTCTCGCTTTTCGAGGGACAGACGCTGGATTTCACCGTGCGCGAGGAGCAGAAGCCCGACCGCGTCATTCAGGGCAAAATCCTGCGCTCCGGCTATGAGGCCTCTGGTGGAAATTCCGAGCCCGTCGTGGAGGTGGATGGCAAAATCCAGTTCGGCCTGCCCGGCAAGCCACAGTTTCCCTCGCTCGGCGGCGACACGGTTCTCAAGCCGCGCCTCGAGTGGAAAATCCAATCCGCTGCCGAAACCAAAACCGAGGCCGAGTTGGGCTACCTCACCGGCGGACTCTCTTGGCAGGCGAGTTACAACCTCGTCGCTCCCGAGAAAGGCGACACGCTCGCTATCGTCGGCTGGATCACGATGCAGAACCGCTCCGGGAGGGATTTCGAGGATGCCTCGATCAAACTGCTGGCGGGGGATGTTTCAAAAATCGCCGCACCCAAGTCGAATCAGCGCGTGATGGCCATGGCGGCTATGGCCGATGCGGCGCCTGTGACAGAAAAAGCTTTCGATGAATTTCATCTCTACTCCCTGCCTCGTCGCACCACGCTCCGCGACCGCGAGACCAAACAAGTCGAGTTTCTACGTGCGGGTGGAGTCGAATCCGAGACGATCTACCTTTTTCAAGTCGACCGCAATGGAGGCTGGGAGGGAGCTGAGGCGAGTTTCCGCCGCACGAGCGAGGATTTCGGTTTGGGCGGATCGACTAAAATCTCGGTCGTCCGGGAATTCCGGAACACGAAGGAGAACCAGCTCGGAATCCCGCTGCCGAAGGGGCGCGTCCGCTTTTACCGTGCCAATGGTGAGCAGTTGGAGTTCA
>CAWUMN010000020.1:0-17629 GCA_963923595.1 uncultured bacterium | reverse complement strand
GCTTGAAGTCGCCGGTGTAGAGGAGGGTGCCGTGGTCGGTTTCGACAAAGGCCTGAGCGGAGCCTAGCACATGGCCGGCGGGAAGGAGGTGCAGGCGGAAGTTTTCGAAGTCGCGGGTTTCGCCGAAAGGGAGAGGGATTTTCTCGCCGTCCCAGTCTCCCATGCGGGCCTGCATGAGGCGGAGGGTGGCGGGAGTTGCGATGGTTTTCTCGTGGCGGCCGGTGTGGTCGCTGTGGGCGTGGGACACGAAGGCCAGGGGCTTCGGGAAGCGGGGATCGAGCCACAGGTCAGCCTGTGGCAAATAGAGCGCCCGGTCGTGCCGGACATCGATCATGGCGCGTCGGGGCGGGTCTTGTAGCCCGCGACGAAGCGGTGGCGGAACTCCTGAAACGATCCGGCGAGGATGTGCTCGCGGGCCTGGCGGGCGAGGCCGAGGTAGAAATGGAGGTTGTGGATTGAGAGGAGGCGCAGGCCGAGGATTTCCTCGGCTTTGATCAAATGGCGCAGGTAGGCGCGGGTGAAATTTTTGCAGGCATAGCACTCGCAGCCTTCCTCGATCGGGGAGGTGTCCTCGGCAAATGGGGCGTTTTTGAGATTGAGGGTTCCGCCGGCGGTGAAGGCGGTGCCGTTGCGGGCGAGGCGGGTGGGGAGGACGCAATCAAACATATCGATGCCACGGGCGATCATTTCAATCATCTGCGGCGGGGTGCCGAGGCCCATCGCGTATCGCGGGCGGGTTTTCGGGAGGAAAGGAACAGAATTTTCGACGGCAGCGAACATCTCTGGCTCGGGTTCGCCGACGCTCACGCCACCGACCGCGTAGCCATCGAAGCCAATTTCGACAAGCGCGCGGGCGCTTTTTTCGCGGAGGTCGGCGTGGGAGGAACCTTGGACGATTCCGAAAACGAGCGGGCGGTCCTCGGCGGGCTGGGCATCCCACCAGGCGCGGCAGCGTTTCGCCCAGGCGAGGGTGAGGTCGAGGCTCTTGTCGGCATCGGCGTGGCTACACGGATGCGGGGGGCATTCGTCGAACAGCATGACGATGTCCGAGCCGAGATCTTGCTGGATTTGCATCGAGGTCTCGGGGCCGATGAAGGTCGGGGAGCCATTGAGGTGGTTTTGGAAGCGGACGCCTTCAGGCGTGATTTTGCGGAGCTTCGCGAGGGAGAAAACCTGGTAGCCGCCGCTGTCCGTGAGGATTGGGCGGTTCCAGCCCATGAAGCGGTGGAGGCCGCCGAGGCGGGCGATGAGTTTTTCGCCGGGGCGGACATGGAGGTGGTAGGTGTTGCCGAGGATGATCTGAGCGCCGAGGGATTCGAGCTCGGCAGGCGTCATCGCCTTCACCGTCGCCTGCGTGCCGACGGGCATGAAAACTGGCGTGCGAACCGGTCCGCGCCGCGTCTGGAGAGTCGCGGCACGGGCGTCGCCATCGGTGGATTCGATTGTGAAGGTTGTTTCCGAACTCATGGAGTGGGCGTGGGTTCCTCGGCGTGGAGCTTCAGGTCGTCCATCGAGGTTAATTCGAGGAGCAGGCGGGAGCCGTCGAGTTTGACGGTGCCGGTGGCGCGGATTTTTTGACCGGCGAATTTGCGTTTTAGAATCCACTCCGAGGTTTCGGTTTTCGCGGTGTCGAAAAAAATCATCACATCGCGGCGCGGGTCGGAGTCCTTGAAAATCAAGTAGCGGCCCTTGTCGTCATGCTCCAAGCGGTCGATGTCCCCTGAGATGGTGATTTTTTTGCCGTTGGCGTCTTTGATTTCGCCGCGGTCGGAGGACTTGAAAGTGGTTTTTTCCGCCGGCGTGGGTGTGGGCTTTTCCTTTTTGGCGAAGGGGGAGGAACGAGATGCGCCACCACCGAAGTTGCCGGTGAGGGCGAGGATGGCCAGGGTCGCGCAAACGGCGATCACTGCTGCCATGGCGATCACAAAGTTCTGGGAGCGGTGGAAGGGGGTTCGGTCTGCGGATGCGATTTCCACGGCTCCAGAGGGAGGGTTTGGTTTGCTTTTTTTGGGAGGGGGCGGCGCGGTCAGGGGATTGGCCAAGGCGGGTTTCCAGTTTTGGGCTGTGGGTTTTAAGGGGGCGGGCTTGGAACCAAGGTGGTCGAGCTTTTTGAGTGCCTCGGATGCCGATGGCGGACGGTCATCCTTGTTAAAGGCGAAAAGGTTTTCCACCCATGCGGTCAACTGAGGAGGGAGGTCGGGCCGGCGTTCCGTGAGAGGGATGAAGTCGTGCTGTAAATGGGCGGCGATGAGTGCGGTGACATCACCTCCATGGAAAGGAAAACGCAGGGTGAGCGCCTTGTAAAAAACGCAACCGAGCGAGTAGAGGTCCGCGCGGTGATCCATCGGCTGGCGGCTGAGTTGCTCGGGAGAGATGGTATGGATCGATCCGGTGATGGCACCCGAGTGGTCCATCGATTGCTCGCTTGGCTCGGTGAGGACTTTGGCCAAACCGAAATCAAGCAACTTGGCCTGGAAGCCGCCCGAGGGCGTGCCGGCGATCATGATATTCGCTGGCTTGATGTCGCGGTGGACCAAACCGATCCCGTGGGCTGCTGCAAGGGCCTCGAGGCATTGCCGGGCGAAGGGGGTAAAAAACTCGAGTGTCATTGGCTCGGTGAGTTCGTTCAAGTTCTTGCCCGGGACATATTCCATCACGACGAAGATTTCCCCGTCGGACCGAAGAAAATCGTAGATCGTGACGATATTCGCGTGCTGGAGGCTGGCGAGTTGACGGGCCTCTCGGAAGGGATCCGGGTTGGAGTCCAGACAATCCATCCGCTTGATTGCGACCCATCGGCTCAGAACCGTGTCATAGGCGAGGTAGACCGCCCCGTAGCCTCCGACCCCGATTCTTCGATCGATCACATAGCGTCCCTCACCGATCGTTGCGGATTGCTCCGTGTTCATGGAGGCGAGACCAAACCAGATTTCGCGAGGAACACAAGTGACATCAGGTCGCGATTTCGTGTGGGTTTTTCCCTGCTCTTGATTGCCGTCGAAGCGTGGCCCATGGTGACCGCATGACAGCCGTTTCGACCGATTTGATCTCGGAAATCCTCGAACTCAAGCGTGCCCGCAACGCGGTGATCCTCGCGCACAACTACCAGATCGCCGCGATCCAAGAGGTGGCCGATTTTGTAGGGGATTCGCTCGGGCTCAGCCGCCAGGCCGCCGCCACTGGGGCGGATGTCATCGCGTTTTGCGGGGTTCATTTCATGGGCGAGACGGCGAAGATTTTGAGTCCCGGAAAAACCGTCGTGATTCCCGACATGGAGGCCGGTTGTTCGCTCTCCGATTCGTGCCCCGCCGAAAAGCTCGCGGCGTTCCTCGAGGAGCACCGGGAGAAAAATTACTATGTCATCGCCTACATCAATTGCAGCGCGGGGGTGAAGGCCCTCTCCGATGTGATCGTGACGAGCGGAAACGCCGTGAAGATCGTGCAGGCCGCGCCGAAGGACCGGAACATCCTGTTCGTCCCCGACCAAAACCTCGGCGCTTGGGTGATGGAGCAGACTGGCCGCAAAATGGATCTCTGGCGGGGCAGTTGCTATGTGCATGTGGAGTTCACCCGCGACAGCATCAACCGTATCAAGGCCGAGTATCCCGGAGCGGTCGTGGTGGCGCATCCCGAGTGCACACAGGCGGTGCGGTTGCTGGCCGACGAGGTTTGCTCCACCGAGAAAATGGTTTCGTTCTGCCGGGACAATCCCGCGAAGGATTTCATCATCGTCACCGAGAGCGGCATGCTGCACCGTCTCCGCCGCGAGGTTCCGGGCAAGAATTTCATCCCGGGCCCCACGGACCACTGCGCGTGCGCGGACTGCCGCTACATGAAATTGAACACGCTGGAAAAGCTCCGCGACTGCCTGAAGAACCTCGAGCCGCGCATCGAAATCCCCGAGGAAACCCGCGCGAAGGCCGAGCGGGCCGTGCGGCGGATGCTGGAATTGTCCTGAAAACCCCGATCCGGCCTCGACACCGGCGTCTCGCTGTGGAATGGGATGGGGATGGCAGTAGACGCAATACTTTTTGATTTGGACGACACGCTGATCGTTGACGAAGCGGTTTCGAGGGAGGCGCTGGCCTCGACGGCGAAAAAAGCCGCCGCGGGTTGCGGGGTGGATGCCGTTCGACTGACGAAGGATGTTCACCAAATCGGCTCCGGCCTGTGGCGGGAGGGTCCGTGCCATCCCTACACGAAAGCCATCGGGATCAGTTTCCATGAATGTTTATGGGGGCGCTTTGAGGGCGCGACGCCCGAGTTGACGGCGCTGAGGAATTGGGCTTTGCGCTACCGGGTCGAGGTTTTCGCCACCGCGCTGGCGCGGCAGGAGCAGCCCGACGAGGATTTGGCAGAAAAGCTCGCCGAACATTTCAGCACCGAGCGCCGCCGCTTGCAGCGCCTGATGCCCGATGCGGTGGAAACGCTGGTCCGTCTCAAGTCCACGCACAAGGTCGCCCTGCTCACCAACGGCGCGCCGGATTTGCAGCGCGAAAAAATCGCCGCCTCCGGCCTCGGTTCGCACTTCGATGCGATCGCTGTTTCCGGCGAGCGCGGGGTGGGAAAACCCAAGCCCGAGATTTTCCAGATGCTCCTCGCCGATCTTGGTGTGTCAGCCGACCGGGCGGTGATGGTCGGGAACAGCCTCGAGCGCGACATCGCGGGGGCGATCAACGCGAAGCTCGCCGCGGCGATCTGGATCCAGGTGCCCGGCTCCGAGGAACGGGCCGAGGTGGTGCCGCACCACACGATCCGGGGACTTCACGAGATTCCCGCACTGGTCGCGGGGATTTGAGTTTCAGGCCTTCCGCGAGGGAAGGTGCTCGAGACAGAATTCGTGGCCGTTCGAGGTGACGCGGAATTCGGCGTCAGGGTGCGAGATTTCGGTGGCGCCACAGGCTTCGCAGCGGTGGAGGGCCTCCGAGGTTTTGGAAACCGATTGGAAGCGCGCGAGGCGGTTGGCGGTGCGCCTTTCATCCATCCGGTTCCGCACAAAAGCCGGGGCGAAAAAGACAAGGTAGTTTCCAAGACACATCACGACCATCATTTTGGCCGAGAGAGGCCCGGTGACGAGATACAGGGCCGGCAGGGCAAGGCTGAAGAGCGCCACCCATTTCATCTTCACCGGCAGGATCAGGAAGAGGAGGATTTCGAAGTTCGGTGCCAGCGTGGCCACGGCGAGGAAGAGCGAGAGGTTCAGGAAAAAATTCCCGCCGCTGACGCCAAAGATGAGCGCCGAGGCGATGCAGAGAAGCATTCCGAGGAGGTAGTAGGCGTTCAGTCGGAAGGTTCCCCAATTCGCCTCCAGCATGTCGCCGATCCACCAGGTGAACATCAGGTAAAAAATGATCCAAAAAACCTGCTTAGTCTCGGGAATGAAAATCCATGTCACCAACCGCCAGACCTCGCCGCGCAGGATCGCGGAGCGGTCCAAATCCAGAATCGCTGCGTAACCCGGCTCGAGGGTGATGAGCAGGAACACCAGCGCGTTCATTGCCACGACATAGCGGATCAAGCCCGGAATCGCGAAACGGCCGAGGGATTTTTCGAGGCGGTCGAGGAATGTCATCGGTGCGGGGGAGTCTCTATTTCGCGCGGGGGTTTGTAAATTTCGGAGCGTCGCGGCGGGAGGCCTCGCGGGCCCATTCGGGGAAATCCTCCGGCAGCGGAGCCGTGAAGGAGAGGACTTGGCCGGTGGCGGGATGGGTGAAGGCCAGCTTCCACGCGTGGAGCATGTGGCGCTCGAATTTTCCGCGACGGCCGTAGACGGGATCGCCAGCCACGGGGTGGCCGAGGTGTTTCAAATGAACTCGGATCTGGTGGGTGCGGCCGGTTTTGGGATGGCATTGGATCAGGGCTTTTCCATCCCGGGAATCCAGCACGCGGTAGTGGGTGAGCGCTTCGCGGCCCCGCTCCACGACGGCCATTTTCTGGCGGTGGACGGCGTGACGGCCGATGGCGGCCTCGATTTTGCCATGGGGCATGCGGGGGACTCCCTCGGCGAGGGCGAGGTAGGTTTTTTCGACATGGCGCGACGCGAACTGCTCGGCGAGCGAGCGGTGGGCTTGTTCGGTTTTCGCGACGACGAGGCAGCCGGAGGTTTCCTTGTCGAGCCGGTGGACGATGCCTGGACGCTCCGTGCCGCCCACGACTTCGATACCCGCACAGTGGTGCAGGAGGCCGTTGGCGAGAGTTCCTTCGCGGTTGCCCGCGCCGGGATGGACGACGAGTCCGGCGGGTTTGTCGAGGACGAGGAGGTGTTCATCCTCGAAAAGAATGCCCAGTGGAATCTCCTGAGCGGCGAGGGGGGAGGGGGCGGTTTCCTCGGGGATTTCCAAAACCACGGAGTCGCCTTCGCGCAGGACGAGCGAGGGTTTGGCAGGGATTCCATTCACAAGAGCGCGTCCATCGCGAATGAAGCCCTGCAAGCGGGAGCGCGAAAAATCCGGGCAGAGCGGACCGAGAAAGCGGTCGAGGCGCTCGCCGGCCTCGGCAGGCCCGGCGATGGATTCGACGCGGTTGGAAGGCGGATTGGACATGGTGGGGAAGGTAGTGCAATTTGACGCCCTCGGTAAACACCGCTCCCGTTTTCATGTCCTCGCTCGAGCCCAATTCCTCATCGTCTGGCGACGGAATTCCGGTGCTCGAGAGTTGTCCCGAATGCGGCGAGGTGATGGACATGGCGGGGATTCGGATTTTCTCCCGTGTGGCGTGTTCGGCCTGTGGCGAGGAATTCATGGCGCGAGCCCGGATCGAACGCTATCAAATCCTCGCGCAACTTGCCGAGGGAGGAACCTCCTCGGTTTTTCGCGCGCTCGATTCGGATTCGGGGGCCGAGGTGGCGCTCAAAATCATGGGTCTGGAGGCGATGGGGCAGCACGAGTCCCAGGCGGTGGCCCTCGCCTCGGTGGAGCATTCCCATATTGTTCGGGTGTTCGATTTCGGAATGTCGCAGGGCGTGTTTTTTCTTTCGATGGAATTCCTCGGCGGCGGATCGCTTGATGATTTGATTTTGGAGCGAGGGCGGGTGGACGAAGCGACTTCGCTGGAAGTCGGGATCCAGGTGGCGGAGGGTTTGGCGGCGGCTTTGGAGCACGGGCTGCTGCACCGGGACATCAAGCCGGCGAATATTTTGTTCGCTGATCCGACTTCTGTGAAATTGGTGGATTTCGGATTGAGCGCGCAACCGCTCGACGAGCTTTGGGGGACTCCCGACCACATCGCTCCGGAGAAGCTCGCCGATCAGCCCGAGGATTTCCGGAGCGATATCTACAGCCTCGGCTCGACGCTTTTCCATGCGTTGGTAGGGCGCCCACCTTACAAAACCGCCGATGTCTCGCTGGCGGCCCTGCGGGAGTTGAAAAAAAATCCGGTCGATCTGCGCGGGTTCGCGCCAGAACTCCGGGTCGAAACAACCCGGCTCGTTCACCGCATGATGGCCCTCGATCCGGCGGGTCGTCCGTCCAGTTATCCCGAATTGATCGCCCAACTTCGGGAGGTTTTGGGCGGCTTCCGGCCTGCGGCACATTGACGCCCCGCGCCGGGGAGGGATAGTCTTGGCGCCTCTGCGAAATGAGTATCCTTGATCGATATGTCCTGAAAAAATTCCTCGTGCCGTTCGCGTATTGTTTTTTCGGTTTTGTCGGCATCTGGTTCATTTTCGACCTGGCCGACAACCTACAGGACTTCATCCAAGGGCAGGCGACTTTTGAGGTTTTGCTGGGGTATTATGCTTCGCAGGTTCCAGAAATCATTGTGATCGCTTTGCCGTTGGGGACACTCTTGGCACTTCTGTATTCGCTGTCAGCGATGTCCCGGGCCAACGAGATCATTTCGATGCTCGGTGCCGGTCGGAGCGTGGTGAGGATTCTAGTTCCGTTGATGCTTGTCGGTGTGGTTCTTTCGGCGGTCAACGCCTACTTCAACTACGAAAGCGCTCCGCAGGCCACGGGCATGAAAAAAACGGTCGTCGGGGACATCAAGCGTGGACGGAAAAAAGAGCGCGCGATCAGCGGGCACCTATTTAAAAACCGCGAAGATCACCGAGTCTGGTTTGTCTCCCGCCTCAGTCTCGACAAGGGCACTTTGGATAATTTGCAGATCGTCCAACAGGATGAGAATGGCCACATTCGCGGGCAATGGTATGCCTCCTCGGCCAGCTTCGATCCGGCCACGGCAACTTGGCATTTGAGAAATGCCCGTCACATTGAAATGGAGCCGGACGGCGATATCGCGAAGACCGAAATGAAGGACCAGATGGCCATTCAAGGATTTTCGGAAACGCCTTGGCGGGTGGCGAGTTCCCGCATGAATGCCGACTACCTTTCCGTGCCCGAGCTTCGCGATTATCTCAAATACAACAGCGATTTTCCCGAGAATCGCCTTGCGGCCTACCGGACGCATCTGCACTACCGCTGGGCGTTGCCGACGGTTTGCTTTCTCGTCATCTTCGTCGCCGCGCCGTGTGGGATTGTCTATTCGCGCCGGGGCGTGTTGGGCGGTGTGGCGCTGGCCATCACTCTGTTTTTCGGTTTGGTGCTTACGAGCAGTCTTTTCATCGCGCTCGGGAAGGGAAGCCGGGTTTCCCCGTTTGTCGCGGCGTGGGGTCCGATGATCGCCTTTTTTGCCGCAGGGCTTTACCTGCTCTGGATGCGTTCGACGAACAGGGACCTGCCCAAACTCCGGATTCCGGGAATTTCATGATGCAAGCCGATTGGGAAATCAAATCACGCGCCCACCAGTGTTCCCGCACTGGTCGGGAGTTCGCCGAAGGGGAATTTTTCTACACCATTTTGGTTCGAGAGGGGGAGGGCTTCCGCCGGGAGGACATGAGCGAGGAGGCGTGGAACGAACGAAATGACAACATCCAACCGTTCTCCTTCTGGCGCTCCAAATACGAGCCACCCGTTCCGCCGCCGCCGGAGCCGCTTCCGCGCGATGACGCCGAGGGTTTGCTGCGCCGGTTGATTCAGGAAAACGAGCCCTCCCACGCGAATGTCCGCTACATTTTGGCCCTCATGCTGGAGCGAAAGCGCGTGATCCGGCCGCTCGAAAGCTCGGATGACGACATGCTGGTCTACGAACACCTCGCCACGGGCGAAACCCTCGTGCTGTCGAATCCCAAGCTGTCTCTCGATCGCATCCCGGAGGTCCAGCGCGAGGTCTCGGCCCTGCTCGACCCCGCCACCTGAAGATGGACCCCGCCCCTGCGGCGCAGCCGGCCCCGCTGCTTTTCCTTGCGCCGATGGCGGGCGTGACGAACACGGTCTTCCGCAGGCTTTGCAAAAATCTCGGCGCCGATGTGCTCACGACGGAGTTTGTCTCCGCCGAGGGAATCCTGCATCGCAACGAGCGCACCCGGCGCTACCTGGAGTTCCAGCCCGACGAGCGCCCGGTGGGAGTGCAGCTTTTTGGCGCGAATCCCGAACGCCTCGCCGAGGCGGTGAAGGCGGTGATCGATTGGGTTGGACCCGATTTCATAGATCTGAATTTTGGTTGTCCCGTGAACAAGGTTGTCGCGCGCAATGGAGGTTCCTCGCTGCTTCGGGATTGCCCGCTTTTGAAAAAAGTCGCCACGGCGGTGGTCGCCGCTGCCGGGTCGGTGCCGGTGACCGCGAAGATTCGTATCGGGTGGGATTCCAAATCCATCAACGCGCTCGAGACCGCGCGGATTCTCGAAGGGGAAGGGATTTCGAGATTGGCCGTGCATGGACGAACCAAGGAACAGGGCTACACCGGCCAGGCCGATTGGACCGTGATCGCGTCGGTGGCCGCCGCCGTCAGGATTCCCGTGATCGGCAATGGGGACATCGATTCCGCAACGACCGCTCTGGCGCGCTGGCGGGAATCGGGAGTCGCCGGGCTCATGATCGGCAGGGCGGCGATGAACCATCCGTGGATTTTTCGCGAGATTCGCATGGCGCTCGATGGGGGCAATGCCGCGCCGGTTGTCGGGCTGCCCGAGAAGTGGGCGTTTATTATTCACCATGCAGAACTCGAAATGGCTTGGTGGGACGGGAAGGAGGATTTGGCCATGCGATCCATGCGTTCTCGGTTCATGGCTTACACCCGGGGACTTCCAGGGGGTGCCCGCCTACGCGAGAAATTGCAGCATGTCGACTCTCTGGCACGTCTGCGAGAAATCGCCGAGGAGCACGCCTCCGCGCATAACGAGTGCGGATAAAAGATGGAAAATCTTTGCGCGATGGAAACCCGCGCGGATAGGATCAGCCCACATGGCAAAGCGTCGCCCCATCAAAATTGGCCAGCACAAGCTCGGCGGCCGGGAATTGCTCTTCATTCTTGGTCCGTGCGTCATCGAGTCCCCCGCGTTCACCCGCCGGATGGCCGACCGCATCAAAAAAATCTGCGACGGCGAGGGGGCGGCCTTTGTTTTCAAAGCCTCCTACGACAAGGCGAACCGCACCTCCGCGAAATCCTTCCGCGGCACATCGGTGCGGGATGGTTGCGCCCTCCTCGCCGAGATCGGAGCCGCCATCGAGGCGCCCGTGACCACAGATATCCACTCGCCCGAAGAAGCCGCCATCGCCGCCGAGTTTGTCGATGTGCTCCAAATCCCCGCCTTCCTCTGCCGACAGACCGATCTCATCGTCGCCGCCGCGAAGTCTGGACGGGTCGTAAATGTCAAAAAAGGCCAATTCCTCGCGCCGTGGGATATGAAAAATGTGGCGGCCAAGCTCGAAGCAGCGGGTTGCCGTGAGTATTTCTTTACCGAGCGTGGGACGACCTTCGGCTACAACAACCTCGTCGCTGACATGCGTTCGATCCCCTGGATGCAGGAACTCGGCGCGCAGGTGGTCTTCGACGCCACCCATTCGGTCCAACGCCCGGGCGGCGCGGGGGATTCGACTTCCGGCGACGGGAAACTCGCTCCTGTTCTGGCCCGCTCGGCTGTCTCCGCAGGTTGCGACGGTGTTTTTCTCGAGACCCACGAAAACCCCGCGCGAGCCCTTTCGGACGGCCCCAATCAAGTGCCGTTACGCGACCTCCCGAAACTCCTCAAACAACTCCGCGCCCTTCGTGAAATTGTCGCCTAAGATTTTCCTCCTCGTGCTCAGCTTCGCGATTCTTCCCTTGCGAGCGGAGCCTTCGCCGAAACCTTCGCCGTCTCCGAAAGAGGAGGAATTGGACTTGCCTGTTCCGGTGGGCATTCCCGTCAACGGCATCAAGGTTCCGCATTACAATTCCGATGGGAAATTGGAATTGGTGCTCGAGGCCGAGGCGGCGCAAAAAATCGACGAGCAAAATGTCAATTTCACCAACTTGAAACTCGAAGCGCTCGATGACGAGGACAGGAAAATTTTCGTTGATCTCCCTCAAGCCGTTCTTAACCTCGAAACCCGAATTCTGACCGGTGACAAAACCGTCCACATCCGCCGCGAGGATTTCACGATCTCCGGCGATCGAATCGAGTTCAACACCAAGACCCGCTTCGGAACGCTTAAAGGAAACATCTCCACAGTGATTTCCTCGGAAAATACAACCCCATGAAAATCCAAATTTTGCTCTCCATCGCAGTGCTTTCCTCTCCGCTACTGGCATCCGCTCAGGAATCGCAGGGCGCCATCGCCGGCATGGAGGCCGATTCCAAAAAGAAGCCCGGATTCCTCGCTCCGATGGGCGAACGCCCCAAGGGCGCCAAGACCGAGATCACTGCGTCCGACGAGGCTTCGTTCGACAACGAAAAGAACATCGCGGAGTTCAAGGGCCGTGTCGTTGTGAAGGATCCCCAGTTCACCCTCACCTGCGACACGCTGACTGTGAAACTCGGCAAAGATCGTAGCGGGATCGAAGTTGCGGAGGCGAAAGGGAATGTCGTCGTCGTTCAGGAATTGCATGACCCCAAGCCGGGCCAGCAAAAGGCCATCGGCCGTGCGGGCCATATGTCCTACAAGCCTGACACGGGGGATGTGACCTTGCGCGATTGGCCCTCGATCCAGCAGGGCATCAACAACCAGGTCGCCACCGAGGTCGGCACCGTCATGTATTTGAAGAGTTCCGGCGAGTCGCGCACCGTAGGTGGCAGCAAAACCGTGATTTCCGACACCGCCACCGCCAAATGAGTGACACTGTCTCCAAAGCCAATCCCCTCCTGCGCACCGAGGGTTTGGTGAAAATCTACAACGGTCGCCGCGTCGTGAACGGCGTGGATATCAATGTCAAAAGCGGCGAGATCGTCGGTCTGCTCGGCCCCAACGGCGCGGGCAAGACCACGAGTTTCTACATGATCGTCGGCCTCGTCCGCCCCAACGGCGGGAAGGTTTTTTTCCAGGATTCGGATGTCACTTCGATGCCAATGTATCAACGCGCCCGCCACGGCATGGGCTACCTGCCACAGGAGGAATCGATTTTCCGCAAGCTTACTGTCGAGGAAAACATCCTCGCCATCCTTGAAACGACGGGCGCCTCGAAGAAGGAGCGCAAACAGCGCTGCGAGGAATTGCTCACGCGCTTCGGCATCGATCACATCGCGAAAAACGAGGCGCTCACCCTCTCCGGTGGTGAAAAGCGCCGACTGACGATTGCGCGTTCGCTGGTCACAAATCCCTCACTGCTCATGCTCGACGAGCCCTTCAGCGGCGTGGATCCGATCGCCGTGCATGATGTCCAGCAGATCATCCAGGACCTCCGCGCGCAGGGCCTCGCTATTCTCATTACCGACCATAATGTCCGTGAAACCCTGAACATCGTCGACCGCGCCTACCTTATCTACGAGGGCCGGGTGGAGAGCCAAGGCAACAAGGAGTTCCTGTTGAACGACCCCATCAGCCGCAAACTCTACCTCGGGGAGTCGTTCTCGATGTGAGGATGTGGAATTTCTAAAATCCGTTCGATAGTTCTCTCCCATCCCAATGAGCAAAACGCCGAAACGAGTCTCCCACATCACCGTCGGCCATTTTTACGCCACCCACGCGGAAAAACTCGGACTCCGCCTCGAGGGCAGCTCGCGCGGCCTCAACCGCCTCATCCGCGAGCCGACCATCAACCGGCCCGGCCTCGCGCTGGCTGGCTTCTACAGCTATTTCGCTGTGAAACGCATCCAGGTCTTTGGCTCCGCCGAAATGGGCTACCTCAAGAGCCTCAGCCCGGCCACTCTCAAGGAGCGCGTGCGTGTCGTGCTCGCCCGCAAGATGCCGTGCATTGTGGTCGCCAGAAACCTCCCGATTCCAACCGCCCTCCTCGACGCGGCGTCCGAATTTGAAATCCCGATCATGCGGACGAACATGATCACGATGAAATTCATCAACGCCGCCACAATCCTGCTCGAGACCGATTTCGCGCCCTCGACCACCGAGCATGGTAGCATGGTCAGCATCCTCGGCGTGGGAACGCTCATCCGCGGTGCCAGCGGCATCGGCAAAAGCGAATGCGTCCTCGGCCTCATCGAGCGTGGCTACAGCCTGGTGGCGGACGACCTCACACGCTTCCGCTCCGTCGAGGGATCCGAACTCATCGGCACGGCCGACGGCATCTCGCGATACCACATGGAGGTCCGAGGCATCGGCATCATCAACATCGCCTCGATCTTCGGCGCCGGCGCGGTCGTTCCGCAAAAAAAACTCAATTTCGTCGTCACATTGAAGGATTGGCACGAGGTCGAAAATGTGGATAGAATTGGCCTCGACCGCGAAACCTATGAAATCCTTGGCATCAAAGTCCCGCATGTCACCTTGCCGGTTCGAATCGGCCGCGACATCGCACGGCTCGTGGAGGTAGCCGCGTTGGACCAGAAGCTCAAGGACATGGGGGAAAACAGCGCTCAGGAGTTCAACCAAAAGCTCCTTCACATGATCAGCGAACGCCGCAACAGATAAATGGGAATTCTCACGAAGAAAAAAAGCACGGACGATGTCCAACGCTGTAGCAGCGATGTGGTCATCGAAAACCGCAACGGGCTCCACGCCCGCCCGGCGGCGATGTTTGTCAAAATCTCCAGCCGCTACCGTGCAGAGGTCTGGGTGGAAAAAGACGGTGAGCGCGTGAATGGCAAAAGCATCATGGGTCTCATGATGCTCGCCGCCGGCAAGGGATCAAAACTTACGATCCACGCCGAAGGACCCGATGCCGAAAAAGCCGTCGCCGAGATCAAAAACCTCGTCGAAACGCGCTTCGGCGAGGAATAGTCCCCATCCGCCCGCGCCGTCCGGGTGATTTTCTTTTTGCGCAGTTTGGCTTAGCTTTTGGCCAGCCATGCGACCTGAAAAATTCACCATCAAGCTCCGCGAGGCGCTGAACACCGCCCTCGAGTCCGCCTCGAAGAACGAAAATCCCGAGATCACCCCCGAGCATTTCCTCCTGGCCCTGCTCAGCCAGTCCGACGGTCTTGCCAAGCCTCTCTTCGAAAAACTCGGCGTCTCCGTTTCCGCATTGGAGGCGCGCCTGCAGGAATCCGTCTCCAAACTCGCCAAGGTCCGCGGCGCCGCCCAGCCGCAACTCTCGCAGGAACTCCGCAAAATCCTCGATGCCGCCGAGGGCGAGATGGCGATGCTCAAGGACGAATTTACCAGCGTGGAGCACTTCCTCCTCGCTCTCATGACCACCAAATGCTCGGCCGCGAAAATGCTGGAGCAAAGCGGCGTCAACCGCGACCGCCTCATGCAGGCCCTCGTCGCCGTGCGCGGTAGCCAGCGCGTCACCGACCAGGACCCTGAGGGCAAATACCAAACCCTCGAAAAATACGGCCGCGATCTCACCGCCGCCGCCCGCGCGGGCAAGATCGATCCGGTCATCGGCCGCGATGACGAGATCCGGCGCACCATGCAGGTCCTCTCCCGCCGTTCCAAAAACAACCCCGTCCTCATTGGCGAGCCCGGCGTTGGCAAGACCGCCATCGTCGAAGGCCTCGCCCGCCGCATCGTCAGCGGCGATGTTCCCGAATCCCTCAAAAACAAACGCCTCGTCGCGATGGATATCGGCTCGATGGTCGCGGGCGCGAAGTTCAGAGGCGAGTTCGAGGACCGCCTCAAGGCCTTTCTCAAGGAAGTCACCGCCAGCGAGGGCGAGGTGATTCTTTTCATCGACGAACTCCACACCATCGTCGGCGCCGGCGCGGCCGAGGGTTCGATGGACGCCTCGAATCTCCTCAAGCCCCAACTCGCCCGCGGCGAACTCCACACCATCGGCGCCACCACGCTCGACGAGTATCGCAAATACATCGAGAAGGACGCCGCCCTCGAGCGCCGCTTCCAACCCGTCATGGTGGGCGAACCCAGTGTCGAGGACACCATCGCGATCCTGCGCGGCCTCAAGGAACGCTACGAAGTCCACCACGGCGTCCGCATCCAGGATGCCGCGCTCATTGCCGCCGCCGTCCTCAGCGACCGCTACATCAGCGACCGCTTCCTGCCCGACAAAGCCGTCGACCTCATGGACGAAGCCGCTTCCCGCCTCAAGATCGAACTCGAATCCCTCCCCACCGAACTCGACCAGCTCGAGCGCGAAGTCATGCAACTCGAAATGGAACGCGCCGCCCTCAAAAAGGAAAAGGACGCCGCCAGCCGAGAACGCCTCGAGAAGTTGGAAAAGGAACTCGCCGACGCCAAGGAACACTCCGCCACGCTCCGCGCCCAGTGGCTCAAGGAAAAAGAGGAGATCGGCAAATCCCAAAAAGTCGCCGAGAAAATCGAACACCTCCGCGCCGAGCTCGAGCAGGCCCAGCGCCGTGGTGACCTCCAGCGCGCCAGCGAAATCCAATACGGCCTCATCCCTGAGGCCGAGGGCGAACTCAAAAAAATCGAGCCCGGCTCCCAAGGTTCGACCATCCTCCGCGAGGAAGTCACCGAGGAGGACATCGCGAAGGTCGTCTCGACATGGACTGGCATTCCCGTTTCCCGCCTGCAGGAAGGCGAGCGTGCGAAACTCGTGAAAATGGAGGAGCGTCTCATGGAGCGCGTCGTCGGCCAGCATCAGGCGATCAAAGCCGTTTCAAACGCCGTTCGCCGCGCCCGCGCCGGCCTGCAGGACGAAAATCGTCCGATCGGCTCCTTCCTATTCCTCGGCCCCACCGGAGTCGGAAAAACCGAACTCTCCAAAGCCCTCGCCGAATTTCTCTTCGATGACGAAGGCGCGATCATCCGCCTCGATATGTCCGAATACATGGAGAAGCACACCGTGGCCCGGCTCATCGGCGCGCCTCCGGGGTATGTCGGCTACGAGGAAGGTGGCCAGCTCAGCGAAGCTGTTCGCCGCAAGCCCTACTCCGTCGTGCTTTTCGACGAGGTGGAAAAAGCCCACCCCGATGTCTTCAATGTCCTCCTCCAGGTGCTCGATGACGGTCGCATCACCGATGGCCAAGGCCGAACGGTCGATTTCAAGAACACCGTCCTCATTATGACCTCGAACATCGGCAGCCAATACATCATGGAGGATTTGCCGGTGGAGGAGCGAAACCGCCGCGTCCAGGAAGCCCTGCGCGGCCACTTCCGCCCGGAGTTCCTCAACCGCATCGACGAGATCATCATCTTCGACCGCCTCGACGCTTCGCAGATCACGAACATCGTGGACATTCAGCTCCAGCGCCTCCTCTCACGCCTGCAAAAGCAAAACATCACGCTCGTCCTCGATGACTCCGCCAAGAAATTTCTTGGCAAGGAAGGCTACGACCCCGCCTACGGCGCGAGACCCCTCAAGCGTGTCATACAGCGTGAAATCCTGGACCCGCTCAGCCTCGAAATCCTCGGCGGCCACTTCACCGAAGGCGATCGGATCGAAGCCACCGAAATAAATAACCGCCTCCACTTCTCCAAATCTCCGCTCCGCGAATAGGTCGATACCTCAGTCAATTTTCTACATTGCTTTGTGAAAGATTAGTTCCCGATTCGTGGCGGGGATTTTATCCGGCGATCATCGGCTCGATCTGCGTCATGGTCTCGCGGAGGGCGCGGTAGCCGAAGTGGCCTTGGGGGACGCGCAGCAGCTTGGAGCCCAACCAGGTTTCGGTGAGTTTTTCGAGGTCGGCCATAGGCGAGATGCGGTCGTGCAGGCCGCCGGTCACCAGGATGTTCGTTGGGTCGCAGAGCGGTTGGCCCCGCAGAGGGGAGGCGAGGTGTTCGAAGGGGAGTGTGTTTCCCGGGGCGTGACCTCGGGCGCGGAGTTCCCGCCGCATCACGGCGGCGCCGGGGTTTTCCCAGACAGCTTTCTCCGTGTTCACGATCGGTTGGACGAGGGCGACGAAACGAAAATCGCTTTCGAGGAGGGAGAGAAGTCCGCTGGTCCATCCGCCGTAGCTGGTGCCGAGAACGGCGAACTCGCGGGTGCCGCGTGTTCGCAGGAGGGCCATGAGTTGGCGTTGTTCGACGACAGCTTGCCGGATTCCCTCGGCGTTGCGGACTAGGTTCGCGGTGATGGCGAGTTCGCCGTTGAGGGTTTTTTTGGGAGTGCGCGAGTAGTGGAAGGGAAGGTGCGGAAACGCCGCGCTCCATCCGTTGGCGTTGAACCAAGCGGCGAGGCGACGGTAACCGATGTCGCTCGCGCTCATCAGGGCGTGGAGAATCAGGACGGTCGGGGCGTTCTGATCCCTCGCTGGAAAAAAGCGCACTCGGACGCGGTCGTTCTCCGGATGTCCGGTGGGGTGGGGGGTGTCCCATTCGATCCAACCGCTTTTGAG